>JALHTB010000108.1 GCA_022865625.1 Candidatus Bathyarchaeota archaeon | reverse complement strand
TGATCTTCAGTTCTGGGAAGATGGTGTGTACGGGAGCGAAGTCAGAGAGGCTGGCAAGAAAGGCAGTTACGAAAGTTGTGGACGAACTGAAGAGGAACGGCATAGTCATTCTCGGAAAGCCGGAGATTCAAATTCAAAACATAGTTGCCTCGGCCGGACTGGCAGGCAAGATGGATCTTGAGAAGTCGACATACTCTCTGAAGAGGACGATGTACGAGCCTGAACAGTTTCCTGGCCTCATCTATAGAATGGACGACCCGAAAGTAGTCATACTTCTCTTCGCCAGCGGGAAGCTCGTCTGTACTGGAGCCAAGAAAGAGGCAGAGGTTCACAGAGCCGTCGCCAAACTGAAGGAAACACTCGAAGAGAAAGGATTGATAACCTACGCGTAGTCCTGAGCTTGATCAGTACCGCTCCTACAATCCAGGGACGAACAATGTGGGCAAAGAGGAACAAGACCGCCCGCGTGCAGTTTTCCATTGCGTTTGAGCGGAGCTTTCCGGTGATCCGACGTAGGATCATTGACCTCCTGAGGGTGCTTCGGAGGTCAGCACACGATGAGTTCCGATAGAACCAAGTCAAGGTCAAGCTGCTCAGCCGTAGAGGTCAAGCAATACTACATCAACGTCGAGCGGTACGACTGGATAGTGGCTGCCGACCACTTGTTCGGTGTTGAGTCGGTCTTCCACCGGAACAGGGAAAGGGTGTTTTCACGTCTTATACGGCAGTACGCCGACAGGACTAGCGTGCTGGATGTCGGCTGTGGTACGGGCCTGCTGCTCAGGCACATGAAGGAAGACGCAATTGGCCTTGATATTAATCCTTGGAACGTCAAGAAAGCCAAAGAGCACACTGGGAGGCAGGTCATACGGGCCGACGCGGAGTATCTGCCAGTGCGTCCGGCTGCATTCGATCTAGTGGTTTGTACGGAGACGTTGGAACACTTGCCCGATCCACTAGGTGCACTTAGGGAGGTGCGTCGTGCATTGAAACAAAACGGCAAGGTTATCGGTTCAGTACCACATCCACACCTTGGCTGGAGACTTCGGTTTCTCAGTAGCACACATCCGCAGGGTGAGCCGTTCCACCACAACTACACGCGATCACAGGTGGCCGCCCTACTCCGAAGCTCAGGTTTCAGAGTCAAGCGCGTTTTCTTGTCACTACTAGGGTTGAACACAGACTTCGTTGGCGAGAAATCATGAAGCAACCTGTCGCGGATACTACGGATAGGATGGTTATCGGCTTAGTGGCTGCGATGTTTGCTCTAAGCGTCCTCCAGAAGTTTCCGAATATTGTTGGATTGAATTTCTACTCCGATCTCGTTTCTTGGTACTATGACCCGGCAGTAGTATCAATGAATGCGGTGATGGCTCGTTTTGTGACCTACCCTGCGTTTCGGATTGCCAACAGCCCTGAGGGGTACGTACTTGTGACCGGTGCGATTCTTCTTGCCGCTCTAATTGCCAGCACTTTCGTGTTGTTGAAGTTGCTCACGATGCTTGGGCTTCAACGCTGGCGGGTGCTCCTATTCGCTCTCTCTCCAAGCTTCCTATTCTTCGCGTATTACAACATAGATGTTATCGGCGTTCTGTTCATCGTTGCAGCCTTGTACTTTGCTCTAAGGAAAAACTGGACCTTATCCGCTGTGTGTTTGGGTCTTGCTATTGCTACGAAGTTGTTCCCGTTCATCTACATTCCATTCGTCTGGTTGTTCCAACCGGACTGGAAACAGAGAATCAAGTATGCGCTGGTCGCTTTGTTGACTTGGCTGGCCGTCAACTTGCCCTTCATGGTCACCAACCTATCGGATTGGCTGCTATTCGTGAACGTCCAGAGTCAATGGGGCATAGAGGATTCTTGGATGATCTTCATAATGCCAAGAATGTCGCCGTTTTCACATTATCTTTCCTATTTCCTCCTTGCGCTCGGCATTGTCCATCTCCTCAGGCGTAGCATGTCTCTTGAACGCGCATGGTTCGCTGCAACGTTAGTGTTCATGCTCAGTAGCTTCAAGTTTCCGCCCCAGTATTTCCTCTACATATTACCCTTCACGGTGATACTTGGTTTCACTCGCCTTGAGTCGCTTCTTGTGGCCGACGTGCTAAATGCTCTTATCATCGCAACGTGGTTCACGCCTTGGCTCAGCGCTGGGAACCCTCTGGAAGCTTCTAGCCCAACTCAGTGGATCAGCCTGGCAAGAGAGATGATCTTGCTCGCAGTTCTTGTCTACTCTGTGCACCCGACTGCTTCGAAATGGCTGTTTGAACCATTCGTTTCGATTAGCCAAAGACAACAAGCCAGCGCGAGTTCGTCTTTTGAGTACAAAGGGCGGGAGCGACCGGGTCGCAAGTTCGTGTCTTGACGGAACGCGTACATCGCCCAGTAACTTGTCATGGTAGATTCTGTCCTTCCCTCTCGCCAATCAGATCCGCAGCACTGACACGAAGGACCAGCGTTTTGTTGATACGGTTGTTTGTCGGATCCTACTTTCCTTCCGCTTTGCGGGCTTGGCTGGCGCGCCATCTCAGAATGACAATGACGAGTGCGAAGGTCAACACTGCCCCAATGCCTATCGTGGCTGCAGTGGTCACAAGCGTGGACGCCGTGGTCGGCGCAGCTGTGCGTGTCTGAGTAGCGGTCGTCCATGTCTGGTCAGTCGACACGACTGTGGTAGCAACACTGAATGTTGAAGTTGTATGCGAAACTACCGGGGTCGTTTGCGCAGTTGTTGCGCCCGTGGTTGATGTCAGGAGAATGGAGTTCACAGCTGAACGTATGTCAATCCTCCACCCACTTCGAACACTTCTCTCGAATGTTTGAGAGAGTTCGTATCGAGTCATACCCGTCCACGGGAGAAAACCTCTGGCATCGATATCCTGCTCAGATGACCACGGTTGTCCCCACCCATAACATTGTGAGGCCATTTCATGCAAACCTGCGACCCCATACCGCTCGACCAACCACCAGAGAAAGAGTGCACCCTTTCCGTAGCCCGCGAAAGGATCAGGGTCCGAGTATGCTCCCCCAGTCCACAACGCATCTTCCATTTGTGCCGCGATTCCTGTATATGCGCCAGGTTGAGTGATGCTTGACTGCGCCCAAGTTGCTAGGGCCTCCGTGAACCAAGAAGGTCGGTATCCTTCCCGAGCAACTACAGCCATGTTGTGGGCAATCTCATGGTACAGTTCGGCGTCCAGTCGCTGTAACGAATAGTCACTCGGAGTCATGCCTGCGCTGGGCCCTGAGTTGGGCGAAGGCACAAGGCTCCGTCCGAAGAACCAGTCAACTCCAACCTCCACCTCTCCATAGGCACTGCCGCCCGTGCCCGGAATCAAGTGAATTAGTGATCTTCTCATGTACTGCGAAGGCACCCTTTGGACTGCAGCAAGATACAGATATTCTGCGTCGGCGGTTCTCTGAGCCCACACGCCTACTTCATTATGGCTGTAATACTTGCTCCAGTCTACATCGACAAACTGACCTTGAATGACTCGGTACTCAGGAGTTGTCTCAGTCGAAATGACGAGTGCAGGACGCAAGTCTTGGTTAGCGTCCTCCCGCGAGTAGAAACACACGCCCGCAGCAACGGATGAATTCTCTTGATCATCCCATATGCCAATTCCGAAGTTTGGAAGAGTCCCTGAGATCCATTTCTGGACGATGTCTGTTACCTCAAATGTCACAGTCAATCCAGAAGCCACCGACCCCATGGTTGTCTGTGAAAATGATCCTGCAGTGAAGTGTTGATAGACCATATTCCACGTGACGCTGCTTTCGGTCCATGCTTTTGAGAGTGCGATCGCATCGTAGATTCGCCCTTGTGGATTGCCCTTAACAGAAGCGACATGTGTCACCAACTGCGCTGAGGTAATCGTGTCAACTATTCCCGATACATCAAACGTGAGCACAAACCGCCAGTTTGACGGCGGACCGTCCTCGAGTTGGCTTGCAATCCACAGTTCATCCATGGATCCGAAGTTGGCATCTGGGGAACCCTGCCATATCTCAGAATCCTGTGCTGGAAACAGCGACGCCGGGGCGCCGTAGGCAGCGTTCCCTGGGCCAGACGGCACAAGGACAGCGGCAACCACGAAAAACACAATTAGAACAAGAGCCTCCAGACTTTCAGAACGGACCCCTTTGGCTTGGGGCACGGAGCTCGCCATAACAGGCACTCAACTGACAGCAAGATCAAGGATAGTCGCCCATTCTTGAAGCTATCCAGAGACTGGAACGAGATCTCACTTGCGCTGCATAAGCCTAGATTGAGCGCGGAATCGTTCGCTGCTGACGACCCAGTTAGTAGCATTAAGCGCACAGTTCATCTGGCTAGGATTGTTCGTGCAGGACCCTTCTCCTTCGAAGATGAGTCGCTGGGTTTGGCAGCTGACAAGCCCTCTCAATCGGTAGATCTGATGACCTCTCGGTTCTCATGAACTCACGTGAAACAACGCCGTATTGGCCAGTGCCTCCCTAGTCTGCGGATCGACAACACGCGAAGGCATGACTTGCCCCTAGCAACAGGCAATCGATACCTCAATTCGCCTGACAAGTAGCCCCGCCGGTGCAGCTCAATATTCCCATATGAGCAATGAGTGGAGCCACGACATGTGCTTTCGTTTGTGATCAGGCTAATATGGTTGCAGATAGGATCGATGACGGCTGTGTGCGAGATGTCAGACGAACTAGAGCGAATCAGGGCACGCAAGATCGCTGAGATGGCGGAGCAGTCGCGTGAGAGCGGGCGTCTGTCTCAGATGCGAAAGCCAGTCGAATTGAGTGATAGCGCCTTCAAGTCGACGATAGACACGAATCATCTTGTAGTGGTTGATTGCTGGGCGGCTTGGTGCCACCCTTGTCGTCTGATCGCGCCGGTTGTGGAAGAGTTGGCCAGCGAGTACGGCTCAGTGGCACTGTTTGCTGAGCTCAATGTGGACGAGAATCCTTTGACAGCCTCCGTGTATGGGATCCAGAGCATACCTACTATCCTCATCATCAAAGATGGCGTCGAAGTTGACCGAATCGTAGGAGCTATGCCGAAGGAACAGATAGAGGCGGTCCTGAAGAAGCACCTCTGACGATGGGTTCCTTCTCATCAGGTCGCCGCTAACCTCTGATCGTCGCCTGACATTCCACTCCGTTCTGGAATACGCTTCCCTTTCTGAGCGAGTTTCCTCCCAGAGAACAGTATGTCATATCTCTGTGTACCGCTGTAGGTGGAGTGGTCGGTGGTGTGCGTGGAGAAGTTCGGCATCGCAGGCTACGGCGGCAGGGGCAAACTCATTGCACGCAAACTCGTCGATCTCGGATTTGAGGTTGGAGGCGTCTACGATTCCAATCCAGTTCAGCTAGCCGACGCTCCGTTCAGAACGTTCTTGAACCTTGACGACCTTCTGAAGCTGGACATTGATGCTGTGGCGGTCGCCACATGGCCGTCAGGTCACGCCAGCACTACCTCGAGAGCACTCGAGTGTGGGTTTGACGTTTTTGTCGAGAAACCCATGGGTGCAGACATTACTCAAAGTCGCTCGATAGTAGATGCGCAGAGACGCTCGGGTAGGATCGTGGTTGTTGGATATGTTGAGCGCGTCAACCCTGCAATAGTGAAGCTGCGTGAGGTAGCTGACCTGCCAGAGGTGATCAGGTCAAGAGAGATCCGCATTGGCATGTCACCAGTCACCGCGGATCGAACGGGGGTGCTCCTAGACCTAGGCTCTCATGGCATTGACATCGCATATCACTTGTTTCGCAAAGATCCGAAGGTCAGGAGTGCGACTCTGACTGCTGATCGTAAGGGCGAGCCAGAGTATGAGTGCGTGCTTGAGTTCGACTACGGCGAGACTCGTTCATACATAGAAGCTAGGCGTGCGAACATACGAAGGCGTCGCCTCGAACTCGAAACTGACGGAGAGTACTACGAGGTCAACTATACCCCTGCAGCTCTCAAGATCGGTTTCCCTCCGCCGAAACTTCGCAAGAGGCCACAGAGCTTCGATGATCTCGAACAGTTGTCTCGGAACAATGAGACGGCCTTTGATGTTACAAGGAAAGAGCCGATGAAAGTCATGCTTGAGCTGTTTGCCGAATCATTGAGGAAGGGGACTGTGCTCGAACCGTTGTGCAGTGCTGAAGAGGCACTGGTTACTGCGAAGGCAATCGATGACGCCAAGAAAGCGGCTACGTTCAGGTTCATCAAGAAAGCTGGTCCTTGAACCAAAGATCAAAAGAACAGCATCTGTGTGAGTCTGGTTCCGTATCGGGCACTATTGGACTATCGCTGACTTGGTTGTTCGGCCGGCACGTCGAAGTGGAGCATCGCTCTGTTCTCGTCGCGGAAGATTGTCGTGGAGGGAACGCCGACCATGAAGGTCTCGATGCGGTTTCCTGGGCGCACGTGTATCCAGATGCTCTCTCCCCAAGTTTCCGTGTCAGCATTCTTGAGAAGACGGCGGAAAACGCGGCGCATGACAAGCGAACCACGGTTCAGTGCCTCATTAGCATTCGCGTCGTCGATGGGCAGTATCTCGGCACTGCCACGGAACTGGATACTCTTCGGCGGAGCAGGAACCAGCGGCCATGGCACCGGAATGTGTACTGCGACATTCGAGTCGCGTGTCACGTTGCGAGCTTTCGCTGTATTGGCGCTGGTCGGAATGTACAAGTCTAGACTGCGGGCAAAGTAGCCCACGCCGGCGACATGAGGCCCACGCGGCCCTTGCGTGGCTAGAATACAGAAATTACGTTTGGCGATAAGCCGAGTAAGATCTTCAAGCGTGTAGGTCACGAACCCCATCTCCGCACGGTCCGTACTGCCCACTCATTCTTGAGAATTGTCGCCAGACGGACAGCCTCTGTGGGGGTAATGTGTCACATCTCGAGACCCTGGAAGTAAGAGCCGGACCAGGATGGCGCCGGGAGAGGGATTTGAACCCTCGCGGCCCCAAAGGACCACAGGCTTTCTGTCTCAGATTCCAGGCCTAGGCTCCCTAAGTTGGGATCTGCCCCGTACCAGGCTCGGGAATCCCGGCATCCAACTGTAGACCGAATCATTCAGGAGTTGCAGGTTAACTGTCATAAACGTTCTCATGACAGCATGTCATGCAGTCTGTTCTCTGTCTCTCAGTTACGCCACATCTTCGGGTAGGTGCCGCGTGGCATGAGGACTCTCATGACTTTCGCAGCGATTCCTTTCTCTTGGTCGATTATCGACTCACTGGATAGTGTGCTCTTTGCCAAGGCGACGACTTCACCTTTGAGAGTGAATATAGCAACCGTTGAGTCCTTTGCAAATGGTTCCTCCAGATCAACGACGCCTGGAATTGCTAGGCTAGCGCCGTGGCAAACCGCGTCGACGGCGGAGTCTCTAACGTGTATCTTTGGAATGTACTCAAGTGCTTCTTCCACGGGTCTGATTATTCTTCTAATGGCGGTCTCGTCTCCTTCTGTGAATCTTGCGTGTGCGTCTACTATTTCGTGGAGGGTGTTGAGTCCAGCTGAGTCTGTAAGTGGCCCTGATCTAGTCCTCCTCAGTTCCTGCATGTGGGCACCGACGCCAAGAACCTCTCCAATGTCGGAGCAGAGTTTTCGAATGTATGTTCCCGCCTGGCAGCCGACCCTGAAGAGTACACGGTTCTCATCTCTCTCCAAGAGATCAATGTAGTAGATCATCCGTCTTCGGGACTCTCGCTTGACGGAGGACCTCAGAGGGGGTTTCTGGTGGATCTCCCCGGTGAACTCGTCCAGCACGCGGCCCAGGTCATCATCAGGGACTTGATCGTGGAGAAGCATCATGCATACGTACTCCTTGCCTGAATCCAGAAAGGCCTGAACTACCTTTGTTGCGTCTTCGAGTGCGACCGGAAGTACGCCGGTTACTATGGGATCTTCCCAGCAAAGACTGCTTCTAGGGTCCCACCATGACCGGCATGTCCGACTTCGAGTATCTTCTTTGTCCACGCGGTGACTTCGTGACTGGAAGGTCCCGCCGGTTTATCGAGATTGACTATGCCTAAACGTATGTGCTCCTTGATAGGTCGGTCGAGCGGCATATGCCCATGCTTAGGATCGGTGGACTCTTCGCACTTTCGGACGACTGTCCGTTTTGCTTCCCATGGGGGTGAGATTCTCACATGAGGCACCGACTAGACTGTGTCACCGGACATAATAAGAGAAGTTCTCCTCACCATAAATCGAACTGAGCCAGCGCAGAAATCGTAGGAAGCGACGCGAGTGAATCTAGAGAGAAGCGTGCCTAGGACCTGCACGCTGCCACATACGTCATGGCTTGACCTCAGCCTTCATGAAGCTGGTCTTCTTCGCTTTCTCAAGTGCCTTGACGACTTCATCGTCGGTGGCGCCTTTCTTTATCTCGATTCTCTCCTGTGTGGCCTCAAGGTGTTGGATGTTCACTCGGCGCCGTTTGACTTCAGTGAGTTTGGGTGGGCCGGTGACCAAGGCGAAGTTCTTGTCCACTATGTCCAGTACGATGCATTTCTTCCCGGCCTCTCTTCCTGACAGCTTGACACATATTCTTCCGATATCGAAACCTGCCATGTCGGCGTCACCAAGTTGGCGGGTCTGCTTAGATGATTCGATGTACTAATAAGCTTACCACAGCGGACGCATGCAAACGGGTCGCCGCAGCTCATTCCTTTCCGCGCTGGAGGATTGTCTTACGAATTCGAGTCATCAGTTCTTTGGCTGTGCTCTCTACGGTTCGGTTTGCCGTATCAATCACAAGGTTGTACAGCGACAGATCATCTATGTCAATACCGTAGTACCTCTTGTACCTGTCTCGCTGGATTTGCTCGCGCTCTAGTGTCTGCTTGCGCGCAGTCTCATAGTCCACATGGTCTCTGTGCGCAATCCTGGCAAATCTAGCTTCATCAGGAGCTTTCAGGTAGATGCGTACCTGGGCGAGGTCCTTCGCCATCCATGCTGCAAGTTGGCCCTCGATTACAGCGTTCCCCTTGGCAGCTTCTGCCGCGCTTCGTTCATCGAGCAGGCGATCGATCTCATGAGACTTGGCTGCCTGTCGGCTCAGTTCTTCGAGGGTGACTCCTTTGTCCTTTGCGAGATCCCTGAACAACTGCCCTGCTGAGATGTATCGGAGATTGAACTGCTTTGCGATCATCCTAGCGTAGGTGGACTTCCCTGTTCCGTGTGGTCCTCCGATTGTGACGACCAAGCCCATCTAGGTGGGGCTCCGGACTTTCGCCCTGAGTAGGCTCCTCAGGCACGACCCGCAAATGCTTCCCCCATACGGTCTAGAGGGAGATCGCGCGCTTCCGGGCAGACTTCGATGCTTGGTGAATGCGGTTCCATGCAGTATCTCACCGCATACTCTGCATCGTGCCCATCCCTTCTGCCGTCTACGGTAGCTAATTGCATGTTTTCCACTTGGGAGTCGGACCATTACTCGCTTCGCTGATCTTGATCTCCTTGATCGAACTGGCAACTCAAGTACCCTCCGGGTTGATTCCAAACATCCTTGTCAGCGGAAGACTGATCGTGAACGAGCATATCAAGTACCAGTAGAAGAAGGGCAGTTTGTCTCCAGCAAACGGTATCTGGATCGGCGAGAACGCAACAACGGTCTGGCCGAAGAAGCCACTGAGCACGATCCAGACTACATAGAAAGGTATGATGAACAAGAAGCTGACCTTCATTCTATCAAACGCTACTCGGCTTTGGAGCTTCATCATTGCCTGCTGTTTCTTTGTGACCTTTGCTAGGAGTTGCTTGTCGTTGCTCTTCTTGGCCCTCTCGAATTCCTTCCTCCAAGCGGCGACTTCTTTGGTTACTGACGCGACGCGTTTCACATCCACCAGTAGCCTGTTTGATGCTGTTGATACCAGTGCGAGTGCTCCCGCAATCCCTATGGTCAGCAGGGTTGACGCTGGGATCTCATGGTACGGCTGGAGCGCTGCCATCAAAATATTCCAGATTGTATCGATAGGTTCCAACTTCTATTCACCAAGGAAAGCTCTTGCTGCCGGGTATAGTTCCGTGATTCTCTCGCGAACCAGAATCTGATAGTATTGCTCTATGATGCCCACAGTAAGGAGGATTCCAGTTCCTGAGCCGAATGCTCCGAGGAAATCCGCTGAAGCAGCGATGACTCCGACGACTATCCCCCCAACTACAGTAACCACTGGGATGTATCGCTGGAGGAGTTGCCGGATGGGCATCTGCGAGCGTCTGAACCCCTCGATCTGCATACCCGAGTCCAGTAATTGCTTGGCAACGGTGTTGGAGTCCATTCCGCCAACCTCGACCCATGTCACAGCGAAGAAGACGCAGAACAAGATGAGAAGGCCAGCATAGACTCCGGCTCGGATCGGATCAGACATCACACCTGACAAGTTGTGAGGTGGCACCACATAGTACACTAGTCCTCCTGTAGGCTGATACTGTGTACCTGCAGTTGTGAATTGCCCAATCAGGTTAAGCCAGAAGTTCGTATTTGTCTGATTGTATCTCGACCAAATGATCTGTGAAATGAAGTAGATGTTCCCGAACAGTGCGGCGGCGAATATCACTGGAATGTTTGAGACGTAGAGCAATTTGAGTGGAAACTTGCCTTTGAATCCACGGTACCGTGCATACGAGACAGGTACTTCCACTCTCAACCCGTTACAGTAAATTATGATGGCGAACACGACGAGGGTCGTCAAGAAGGCGATCATGTCAGGAAGTCCCTCCGAGCGATAGAAGAGGCTGAGCAGTGCATCGCCATTCGCGATTCCTTGCCCGAATGCGATCAGGGCACCATACAGTTTTCCGTCGCCCATCGGTCCCATTGGGGATACAGAGTCCCACCAGACCGACTGAGCAACTCCACCCGCAATGAAGAGACTGATTCCACTGCCCAGACCCCACCCTTTCTGTAGTAATTCGTCAAGCAACAATACTATGATGCCCGCGGCGACGAGCTGGCCGAGTATGATGATTTGTGTCTGGAGGTCAATCTGGCCGTATGTGCCGCCCACGATGTATGCTGAGGCCTCGAAGATTGTCATGACCACCGCGAGTATCTTGCTGGCGCTCGTGAACATCGATCGATCTTCTGGATTGGTCATGTCGATGTTGACCATACGCGAGCCAGCAAGGACTTGGAGTATGAGACCCGCTGTAACGATGGGGCCGATGCCTAGCTCCATGAGTGTGCCTCGATTTGAGGCGAAGATCACTCGGAGTGCTCCGAGAGGATCTTGCTGGGACATCCCCTGAGTCCCGTACAATGGCGTGTGTGACATCACAAAATAGATTATGAGAGCCATCGCGGTCCAGAAGATCTTCTCGTTGAAGGCCACCTTCCGGTCAGGGGCCGAGATGTTTAGAAAGAATCGCGCTAGCGGTTTGAATAGCTCTATGAATCGGACCATGAGGTCAAGCTCCTATGCAGTGGTTTTCTCGATTCGGCCTCCGGCAGCCTCGATCTTGCTTGCCGCGGATTTGGAGAATTCGTCAATTCTAACTACCACTGGCACTTGGATCTTTCCGGAGCCCAACAGCTTCATGTATCCTAGTGATCGCAAGTCCAACAGTTTCTTCCCTTCGTGCTCAGACACTGCATGCGCATACTTTGGGTGGACAAGCATGTCTTCGAGTTGACCCACACTCGCGACTATCCTTTCTTTTCTTCCCAGACGCGGTAACAGACGTTTCCTTCCAAGCTCGATTCCGTACCTGATCACCGCGCTCTTCTTGTGTCTGAATCGACCGGCCTTTCCGTGGCCACCGAGCATTCCGCCCGCTCTGTGCTGTCCAGAGGTTCCCCAGCCATAGAACCTGCTGCCTCGCTGCTTCCTGACTTTCCTCTTGCGTGTTGCCATTCAAGGGTCCTCCAACAGCGTAGACTGCGAATGTCCAATCTCCCAGTTCGGAACCACTCAGACCGATGCTGTTTAGATAAAGGTTTTGTGAACTCTCAGGATCGAGCCCGTAGGCATAATCGAAGGATCGAGAACTCGCGTAGGGCAGTCTTCATCTACCGTTCTTGTGTCTTCGTCGTGTCTAGCATTCAAGTTGTCTTGATCGAGTCAGGACTAAGACATGCAAGGCTGAATGGATTGGCAGACGTTCACTCAGGAGACGACACAAGCTTACCTTCTGAGCTTCTGATGTAATCTCTGAATCATGTCCTTGGTCATTCTTGGAAGATCGTACGTGGGGTTCCAGTTCCACTCCTCTCTGGCTGCAGAATCGTCTAAGGATCTCGGCCAAGAGTCCGCTATGGCTTGTCGATAGTCGGGTTTGTACTCGCATTCGAACTCTGGAATGACGGCCTTGATGGACTTGGCAAGTTCTCCTGCTGAGAAGCTCATTGAGTTCACATTGAAGACACGGTGCTTCAGCCGTGCTTCGTCTGCCTCGGCCAAGTCAACGAGCGCCTTGACGGCGTCAGGCATATACATCATTGGTAGAATCGTGTCTTCGCGCACAAAGCATGTGTAACGCTTGCCTTCCACAGCGGCATAGTACATCTCAACAGAGTAGTCGGTGGTGCCTCCTCCAGGCATGGTCTCACTGCTGATGATTCCGGGAAGGCGCACCGAGCGATAGTCAACACCAAACTTGCTGAAGTAGTAGTTGCCTAGAAGCTCGCAACACACTTTCGTCACGCCATACATGGTTGTCGGCAGCAACACAGTATCGTTAGGCGTATTGTCTCGAGGAACGCCCGAGCCGAAGACCGCGATTGAACTCGCCGCAATAAGGCGTTTAATCTTGTGTTTTCGTGCGACTTCCAGAGCATTGTAGAATCCGTGCATGTTGACTTCATAACAGAGTTGAGGGTTGAGTTCGCCCACCGCTGAGAGAATTGAGGCCATGTGATATATCGTATCGATCTCGTTATCGACAACTGTCTTGGCCAGTTGCTCTCGATCTAGGATGTTCATGTACTGAAATGGTCCAGACTCGCGGAATTCTGTTGTCGGCTTCGTAGCGTGGCCTGCTGCTATCACTTGGTCTCTTCCGTACTTCTTTCGAAGTGCTTGCACGAGTTCGGTTCCTATCTGCCCTACGGCACCTGTCACAAGTATCCTATTCACGGAAACTACCTCCCGCGGTTGATCGATTCGGTTGATTATCGCAGAGCGTAGCAATGAGAACCACCGAGAGAGGCTCCCTCATGTGTGCCACGATGTCTGACACTGACGGACAGTGCCCTCTTATGCTTTCTCTCATGCACATTCCTGCCGAACAAGCTCTCAGTCGAAATCCTATTATTGACCGTGGTCGTGCTGATTTCTGTTTTCAGACAGAATCCTGCGAGGGTTGCATGAAGAATGTCGCGAGAGAAACTTGCTTTCCTTCGGGAAGAGTACTTGAATCTCGAGGCGGCCGGCCTAAACTGGAAGCTCCGGACACTGCAGGGTAACAGTGCACCTCACTGCGTGGTTGACGGAAAGAAGGTCATCATGCTTTGCTCAAACAATTACCTGAATCTGACGAATCATCCGAGGCTCAAGGAGGCGGCGAAACGAGCGATTGACACGCACGGTGTGGGCTCAGGTTCGGTCAGGCCGATAGCTGGGAACATGGACCTTCATCTTGAGCTTGAGAAGAAGCTTGCAGCCTTCAAACATGCAGAGGGTGCGCTCGTGTATTCGACAGGGTTTGCGGCGAACGCAGGGCTGATCCCTCAGCTCGCGGGCGAAGGCGACTTCATACTGAGTGATGAGCTGAATCATGGAAGCATCATAGACGGAGTTCGCCTAAGCCGAGCACAAAGAGGAATCTACAAGCACTGTGACGTTGGAGACTTGGAAAGAGTCCTCAATGAGATTCGAGGCAAGTACAGGCGGATTCTTGTGATCTCAGACGGCGTCTTCAGCATGGACGGTGACATCGCCCCGTTCGACAAGATCGCGAAGGTGGCTTCGGAGTTTGGAGCAATATCCTACGTTGACGACGCCCATGGAGATGGAGTCCTAGGAGAGAAGGGCAGAGGAATCGCGTCTCATTTCCACATCGAAGGAGAGATCGATGTTGAGATGGGCACATTCTCCAAGGCGTTTGGTGTTGTGGGCGGATATGTATCTGGAAGTGAGGATCTTAGAAGGTTCGCATTCAACAAATCACGCACATGGCTCCTCAGCGCGTCTCACCCTCCAGCGGTTACAGCTGCGTGCACCGCAGCATTAGATGTCGTTGAGAATGAATCGGTGCATCTTGAGAACCTGTGGAAGAATACTTCCTACTTCAAGAAGGAACTCAAACGGATGGGCTTCGACATCGGCAATAGCGAAACGCCGATCACCCCGGTGATCGTTGGAGAGAGCACCGTCGCGCAACAGATGAGCGCGATGCTGTACGATGAGGGTGTTTTTGCCCTTCCGATCATCTCACCAATGGTGGCACGCGACAAAGCTCGAATTCGTACAATGATGAATGCTGGTCACACAAGTGCTGACCTTGACGCGGCACTGGCTGCATTCGAGAAGATCGGCCGTAAGCTGAAGATACTGTGATGGCCCTGCTTATCGCACCCAGTCTGCGTAGGTCACGGTTCTGTACGTATTTCGCAGAGCGTCATAGATGGCCACTGCTGTAGAAGCAAGTGTACTCGTAGATCCGTAGGTGCGAGTCCAGCAATCCCTTACTCCAGCAAGTGCCAACACCGTCTTGGCTATTTCGCCACCGACGAGGCCGAGCCCACGGGGGCCCGGTAGGATGTCGACTCGTACACTGCCGCATTTGCCAGTGACGCGGAACGGCAGGGAGTGTGATTGCCCGCAGCCGCATTCCCAGCTTCCGCATCCACGTCTGACCGGGATTATCTTCAGCTTTGCTTGAACTGTCGCCTTGTCAATTCCTATCCTGACTTGTTTTGCCTTTCCGTCCCCCACGCCCAAGTAGCCGTTGTTGTTTCCGACCGCGACGACAGCTCTGAATCTCGACTTCTCTCCAGCGTCAGTCTGTTTCTGGACGAAGCCGATTCCCAGTACCTCTTGTTTTAGGTCGGGAAGGAGCACGTCGACTATCTCGGGTTCCATCACTCGAAGGCCCTGAGTGAAAACGTCGTCGAGTGAGAGCACTTGACCTGATTGGACCATCTTGCCCAGTTTTGTCTTGGGAACCCACCCTGCTTCCTGTTGTCGTGTTGGTGCATATGACATCTTTCTATCGTCTCCTGGCTAGTTTGTGTGCTTCTATGTATTCGTCAAGGTGTGAGGAGCTTCTGAATGATCCTCCCTTTGCCATGAGGAACAACTTTCGGTACGTCTGAGTCGGTATCATACGTTTGTCCCTGAGTTCCCTGAGTCTATCACGAATCGCCCGGATTCGGAACATCCATGCCTTCTTTCTGGGCACTCGTATTCCCTTCCTTGAACCCGGCCCCGTTCGTCTTCCGATTTTCTTCTTCGCTTTGAGGGTTCGCGTTCTACCTTTGCTGCTGCCTGTCTCCGGCAGAGCTCTGATGGCTCCCTCATGTACGAGTCTCCGTATCTCCGTACGTGTGATTGCGGAGCTGATTGCGTCAATATCCTCGGGATCGAGCCAGACCCTGTTCTTTCCGACTCTCAAGATGCTGGCCGCAATGCGTCTCTGAGATCTCACGTTCATTCAGGTTTTCCCTCTTCCTCTGTCTTGGTCTCTTCTGGCTCCTTGACGATCAGTTCCGCCTCCGGGGCGGCTGCTTCAGCTTTCTTCACTCCGGGGTTTGCAACAGTCAGTTCCAGCGCTTCGGCGCGTTCCATTATGGCGATTCTCTTTCGCTCGCCGACTGAATGGGCGATCTTCACAATCTGAGTCTTAGCGTTGATCTTCTCGAGGTCTGCTGGTCGTCGAACAAGTATTTCCTCGAGTCCTGATGGATGGAGTCCGCGGTTCTTGAGTCCGCTCTTGTATCCTACCTTGACGGTCTTTGGCCAACCTCTCATGCCCAATCTCATTTTGCTTGTCTTTCCTCGAGGGCGTCTCCATCCGCCCTTGACCCTGATGTAACGCCAGCTTTCCTGTCTGACGAAGCGTGGAGTACTGCGTTTCTTGCTGGCCAACCCTACATGCCCTCTTTTCGTTCAAAGACGTAGATTCCATCCAGGAAGACCCGTTGATCCTTGTCCTTGATCTTGGTAGACTGCTCTATGTTGGCTGCCGTCTGGCTCACGTCTTCAATGTTGATACCTTGGATCACAATCTCGTCGCCGGAGGCCTTGACCTTCGAGTCTCCTACGATATGAACGATTCGAGGAGTCTTCTCACCTGTGAAGTTTTCAATCATGAGCTTTCGTTCTTTGTCGATCACTTTCAATGTGACCGGGAAGTGCGCGTAGACGACTTTCATCTTGTATGTGAATCCTGCTTTGGTGCCCTTGATCATGTTCCGAATTCTAGCCGCGGCAGTTCCTACCATGGCGATCTCTGCTTTTCGCGGCCATGACGATTTGACGTGGACTCGTTCGTTCTCTACCTCCAGAACACATGGAAGATGTGAAAGGTCTTCCTCTAATGTTCCTTTGGGGCCTGTGACTTTGACTTTCCGGTTTGTGATCTCAACTTTGACGCCTTCCGGTATGTCAACGATCCGTTCCACAAGTTCTGGTGGCATGTTGCTTCATCTACATGTACTTCTTGAAACCGAGGCTGGGTGCTAGCTCCCTGAAACATTGTCTGCAGAGGTTGAGGCCGTACTTTCGTATCACGGCATCGTATTGACCGCAGCGTTTGCACGCTCGGCTTCCCTTGCCGAACTTCTTCTTCCTTGGAACTTTCTTCTTCGCCACTACTGTGAGCCTCCTGCTATTTCTGTGCCGAAGGTGGACCTTACGAAGCGGATCGCTTCCTGCTTCGTAACCACGTGTTTCTTTCCGATCCTGCTTTGCCTGACTCTTCGCCGCTTCACACGGTATCCAGGTCTCTCCATAGTCGCCATGACGTCGAATCCGACGATCCCGAGTTCGGGAACGTACTTCGTGCCTGCCATCTCAATGTGTTCTTTGACGCCGAATGCGAAGTTTCCCTGTTGATCGAAGTTTGATTCCGAAAGACGATTATTAACGGCTTCCAACGCTCGTTTCATGAACTGGACGGCTTTCTCTCGGCGCAATGTGACCTTGCAGGCCATCGGTTCTCCTTGCCTGATTCCGAAGTCCTTCAATGTTCTTCTTGCTCGCTGAGAGGAAGGTTTCTGGCCTGTAAGCTCGCCTAGGATGGTCTTTGCTTTCTCGAGAGCTTCTCCGGATTGGCCGACCCCAATGTGGACTGTCACCTTTTCGAGTCTGACCTGTCGCATCGGGTTCTTGTTGACTGGTGCTTCTTGGACCGCTTGCATGTCTAAACGCCGCCCTCTATCTTGATCGTGGGCTTCTCCTCGCCCACGACGAACAGATAGTCAGCTATGGTTTCGAATCTGTTACCTGATGGGTCCTCGATTAGAGCAGTCGCTGTCCTTGCAACAGTACTCTGTTCGATCTTCATGATCTTCCCGTGCCTCCCCAAGTTGCGACCTGACGTGACGATCGCGTAGGCGCCTTCAGCGAACTTGAAGTGGCCCAATATCTTCTGATCGGGGATGGCAATCTTCAACGTATCTCGTGTCTTGTAGATGTCCTCTCTGGGGTTTCGTGCATCCTGTACTGGTACGACAATACTCCTACCATCATGCAGATTCAGCTGGACTTGGCCTTTCCTTAGACTCGTCTTGTCCTCAATCCTGCAAAGCTTGGTTTTTGCTTCGTCTTTTGGTATCTCGAGCGCTGTCAGGCCCTTGCCGACTGCGGGAAGTATCCTGTAGCTCGCTTTTGCATCCGGCAGTTCGACAACATCCATCAGGCCTGTTGGGAATTTGTGGTCTCGACGGATCCTTCCGTCCACAATCACTCGTTTCTGTGCAAGAATGATCTTGCTTTCGCGGCCGCTCTTTGCATAGCCGAGAACGTCCCTGATCAGACTGGAAAGGGGCAGGCAGATTCTTTGCGCGTGTGGGCCTGGGCTAGGTCTGACCGCCCACTGTGCCTCTTTTGGATGAATCAGCCAGGAACGTGGGGCTTTCTCCCTTTTCAGATGCTTCCTTCCGCCTTTACTTCCCATTCTACTCAGCCTCTGCCTTCTCGATGGTGGCTTTCCTCTCTTTCAGGGATTCGGCTCGCCACTTGTCGTCAAGGTTCAACTTCGTGATCATTACTTTCGTGCAGTGCACGGAAACCTTCTCAGAAGTCCCGGCGACTTTCTCCCGGGTGACTCCTTCCACGAAGAGCCGCTGTCTCGCTGTGTCAACGTCTGAGACCTTGCCCTCTACTCCTGAGAAGTCTCCGCGGACGATGCGGACACTGTCTCCAGCCCGTACTGGAATCGATCTTCTGCCATACGTTGTTCTGAGCTCAGTCGACAATGGTGCCGCAAGGAACTTATGCTTCATCCAACTGTGTGCGGTGTAGCGCACTAGCCTTTGTTTGCCTGGTCGAGTCGAGGGTTTCGAACGCATCTGTCTCTACACCACTATGCTTGCCACGTTGGCAACCCTCGGCCATCTTTCCGCGGCTTCTAGCGCAACCGGTCCTCTAATCTCGGTTCCCTTGAGCTCGCCCTCTGGTGTCATGATCACCGCAGCATTGTCTTCGAACTGGACCCTAACTCCATCTGGTCGATTGAATGGTCGCCTCTGACGGACGACTACAGCGGGAAACATCTGGCGTCGGAGCTCGGGGGTGCCTTTCGACACAGAGATCATTATCATGTCGCCGACACAGGCAGACGCGACCCGCCTAAGTCGACCTCGGTATCCCATGACATTGATGATCTTCAACTGCTTGGCGCCGGTGTTGTCAGCGCACGAGACCCTGCTTCCTGTCGGCAGTCCGCGGTCAACGTGCGGCCTATACTCTACCATACCCTTGGCGCTGACTGCTCTTGTTCTCGGCACTGGCATACTATATCACTTCGAAGTTCCCGCAAACAACCAATCTATTCTTCATTAATGTTTTGATAGTGACAAGTCTACGTGCTCGGAAGTATCCTCTCGATCGCAACAAACGAAACCTCCTTACTGACTGGCCTGCATTCGATTATTCTTACTCGGTCGCCATCCTTCAACTCGAGACAGGGTGGGCTGTGAGCAAGGATCCTGCTCCGGCGGCGCTCGTAACGCATGTACTTCTTTGCGTAATGCAAGTGACCTCTTTCAACAGTGACAGTTCCACTCATCTTTGTACTCACAACAGTCCCTTCGAGGATCTTTCCCCTGACAGGGAGAGTTCCATGATACGGACAGTTAGGGTCTTCGCAGGCTTTCGGCGGCGGCTTTGTACCTAATCCTATCTCTCTCATTACCATCTCCTCGTTCTCGCTTTCATCCGATTCTCAGGTCTCCCAACCAGTCTTGATCCTTCAACTTCCACGACTGAACCGTCAGGTAGATCCAGTCTAAACACTGCGACCTCTTTCGGAATCACTCTTACTCCATTCCTGGTGCTGAGCTTGATTGTGTTTCTAGTCTCATCGATGATTCGTCCGCGTGTACCTGCAAGGAGCCGGTTTGTGCTGCTCGCGACCATGGCCTTCAATCCTATCAACTCGTGCCTCAAGATGTTCTCCGGTTTGATCGGCATTACTCCTTCACAGGCACCTTGGCTGTCTTTGCCTCCACAGTCAGAAGTCGTGCGATTGTTTTCCGTATTTCTCTGATCCGGCCTGGATTGTCCATTCGACCGCCGGATTCAACTGTGGTGCGCAGCTTGCCCAGCTCGGTTCTGAGTTCCTCGAGCTTCTTCTGCCTTTCTTCGGGCAGGAGCTGAACGATCTCACGCTTCCTGAGTATCGGCAGGTTTCTCTTCCTCCTCTGTCTCTTCCTCAGCCTCTTTCTTCGTTTCGGGCTGCGGTCCGGATTCAAGCTCGCCCCGCGTCTTAATCTCGGCCCTATCCGGGAACTTCGCTCCTGGCGGCAGGATTCGGACACCGACTCCAAAGAGCCCTTGCTTCAGTTGAACCTCTACCACCGCTCTCTTGACCTGTTTGAGCACCGGGTCGCCGACGCTCGGAAGATAACCGCCCTTGTACTTCTCGTACCTGGCCCTGTCAGTTGTCAACTTGCCGCGGATTGTGATTTCGACTCCAAGGGCTCCTGCACCCATCACTCGTTCAAGTGCCCAGTAGGCCGCCCTCCTGAAGTGAATCCCACGTTGCAGAGCCGTGGTAATTTGAGAGCCAACGACCCTTGGCTCCAGGTCTGGGTTCTCAATCGCGGCGACCGAGACTTGTGGGTTCTCCATTCCGAATGTTTGCTCGAAGACCTGTGTTAGATCACGAATGCTTTGGCCGCGTCTGCCTATTACCATGCCCGGCTTTGCGGCGTAGATAACGACCCTCATGCCGAGCGGGGTCTTCATCATTTCGACCTTGCTGTAGCCGGCTTTCTTGAGTTCAGCCGCTAAGTAAGAGTCGATTTCCGCTTTCTTCATGTTGTCGCGTACAAAGTACTTGTAAACGGACATCAGGCCTGTGCCTCGTAACCAATCAATTCGATATGCGTGAGGGTGTTGTACGACGGGCTTGACCTGCCAAACGCACGGGGGATGTAGTTCCTCAGCTTCATTCCTCGCTGGCTTGCCGCGTGGACTATTCTAAGCCGATCAACGTCTAGTCCCTTGTATTCGGCATTGGACTGCAATTCCTCAAGCAATGCGAGGATCCTCTTGGCAGCCTTCGTGGGATAGCGGCCTGCTGCCATCTGACTCTTGTGAGGCACTTCCTTCTTGTAACGTCGATATGCTATGGGGCGCTTCTTGGCTGCGACTGCTTCGAGGAGTTTTTTCGCCTCCTCGATCCGCATCCCCTTGATAGTACGGCAGATCTCTGTTGCCGCTTTGGGTGAGATTCGGAGCTCACGCCCAGAGCACCTCACAGACCTTTCTGGGTCTATTTCCTTAACCGAATACGCCCAGTTTGGCATGCCGCTTTCGCCAGCGTCTCCGAACGCATTGACAGAGCGCCATAAAAACCAATGCCTTTCATAGGTTCTGTAAACTCACTCTGCCAGAATGAAGACACTGTCTAGGCAACGCCTTTTACGTGACCTTTCTCTCACCAGATGTCTCGACTGAAGAGAGGACGGCCTTGGCTGCTGGATCAGTTGATGCGCAAGTGGTCGAGTCGGAACTGAAGGGGACGACCCTTCGGGTGTACTGGGAAGTCTTCAAGTCTCCACGGCCGATGGGCGTGAGAGAGGTTCAGCGACTAATTCGTTTCTCTAGTCCAAGCACGGCGCTGTATCACCTCGAGAAGCTACGAGAGCTCGGCGTTGCCCACAAAGACGAGCATGGCCGCTACTCGATAGTTGAGGAGATCAAACCCAGTCAGTTCCGGATGTTTCTCCGGATTGGGAGGATCGTACTGCCCAGATTCATTTTCTATGCGGTCTTCTTTCTGGCAGCCGTTGTGACGTATCTGGCTCAGTCACTGCTGACGGGGTCTGAGATCAATGTGATTGCCTTGATACTCGGCTCGAGCGCCGCCTTGGTCTGTGCCTATGAAGCGATCAGAATCTGGAGAGACAAGATGTTCTGATGTGCGTGCTGAGACATGGAGGCGTTCGAAACTCTAGGTTTATCTCAAAAGCGTAGGTGGAGACACGAGGAGGGCTAAGGGATGAGGAAGGAATTGGCGTCAGCACTGGTTGCGGTAGTGCTGGCCTTTCTCGTTGTGCAAGGCGCGAGCCTGCTCCAGAACCCCCCTGCCGCAGCCGTGAAGGGGGATTTTGTGACTGAGGCGGCAACCCGCCAGCAGGCTGGTGTACTCCCTCCAACGTCATGGAATGAGATGCTGTCGGCAGTAATTCTTGTGCCCTTGATGATAGCCGGACTCAGCTACTTGCTAGTCAGAAGAGCAGTATAGCCACTATCAGTAGTGCCGTGCCTTTGCCCACAGTCCAGTTCAGGAATTACGTTCGTTCTACTTGAGTGGTACGTACATGGAGCTTCTGGATGCGCCTATGCCTGGCGTGCCGTGAACGACTTTCTTGTTAGTGATAACGAATTCTCCAAGGTAGTGTCCAATCATTTCCGGCTTGATGGTTAGAGAGCTGAACTCTTTGCCGCTGTGAACAAAGAGTGTCTTGCCTGCCATCTCCGGAAGGATCACCATGTCTCTGCAGTGTGTCTTGACAGCTTTCGCTGCATCTTTTCCCGAGGTCCTGATTCGCTCAAGGAGTATCCTCTGCTCGTCTGAAAGGCCTTTCGTCAGTGATCGCCTTTGGCGCGACGGTAGCAGTTTGATGAATTCGTCCATGGACATCTGTTGGAGGTCGCTGATTGTGTGGCCGCGATATGTGAATTCTTTCGGCATTCCTATGTCACTACCTGAAACCCGTTCGACTTCAACCATCCGAGAGAAAAGAGTTTCTACAGCACGCCCAACCTGACTGCTAAGTCAGAAGCCTTGTAGTCTGGGGCCAGCTTGACAAACGCCTTCTTTCGCCCCTCGGGGGTGAGGACTGAGTTGACGCGATCGACTTTGACCTCATAGAGTTCCTCCACCGCTCGGCGTATGTCATTCTTGGATGCTTCTACATCGACGATGAATGTAATCTTGTTCTCAGATTCAATCAACGTGACTGCGTCTTCAGATATGAGTGGGTACCTGATGACTTCCTGAACGTTCTTCACTGGCATGCTACTTCTCCTCCTGTGCGAAACGTTTCTCAACAGACTCCAGTGCCGACTTTGTCCACACCGTGAGCCTTCCAGGATGCGTGCCCGGAGCCAGATCCTCCACATTCAGGCTTGAGACCTCGACAATATCAACCCCTGTCAGGTTACGGGCAGCTTTGCCGATGCCCTCATCTTTCTCGACAACGAGCAATGGGCCTCGTGGGTGCTTGGTTGGCCGACCTCTTGTTCGTCCTCTTCCCGCTCGGATCTTGATGCCTTCGCGTGCTCTATTGACATCCTCCCAGAGTCCAAGTCCTTTCAGTGCATTCTTGGCTTCGGCCGTGGTCTTCACCTTCTGTAGGTCGTCTGAGACCACAAGTGGCAGCCCCGGGACTTTCTCGACCGCATGACCTCTGGAAGCAATGAGGTCTTTGGATCCAGTTGCGGCGATGGCTGACCGGAGCGCAAGCAGTCTCTCTTTCACATTGACATGCTTGGCGAGTCTTCGCTGTGTGGAGGGCGCGTGTGTCAACCTGCCCTTGACGGCCATAGGCGCAAATGCAGCCTGGCCTGATTTCGGGTACCTTTCTCCCTTGACCCTCGGGACTCGTGCTAGGCCTCTACCGACTCCCACGGACTTCGCAGTGGTTCTCTTTCCAGCCATAGGGTTTCTGCCCTGCGGTTGATATCTTCGGCTCTGAAGGGCGACCACAGCCCTCTGTATCACATCAGGACGGAACGGCGTCAAGAAGACTGAAGGCAAGCTTACTTTCTCGTACGGCTTGCCGTTCGTGTCGTAGACTTCAACGTTCTTTGGGAGTGGTGTCAATGTTTAGCGCCCCTGTGCTGATTCTAGGCTTATGTAGTCGAGCTTGGGTGCGGGAGCAGCTACGCCTCTGACTCCATGTCGAAGGGTTATCGCTCTCCTTGCGGGCCCAGGAACTGTTCCACTCAACATTACATATTGGGCTTTGATCTCACCGTACCTGATGAATCCCCCTTTCGGAGTCACATCCTTGCCCTCTTGCCCGATCTTGACAACTTGCTTGTTGTATTCTGTTCTCTGATGAAATCCAGTCTGTCCTGCACGCGGGACTGAGTACATGACATAGTGCGGATGCCATGCACCGATTGAGCCAACCGCCCTAACGGTCTTCCTTGCCTTGTGGAACTTCTTCCGAATTCCCCACCGCTTCACTGGTCCTTGGATTCCTTTGCCCTTCGTTATGGCGATCACGTCTATCCAGTCGCCTTCCTTGAAGGTGTCGGAGATTTTGATCTCTTTGCCAAGCTGACCTTTCGCGTACTCGAACTGTTCCTTCAGTGTTGCTCCGCCCAACTTGGCTTCCAAGAGCTCAGGAGTCTTTCGTCCGAGCCGAACGATCCTCGGCTGAGACGCCAAAACCAGTCTTACTTCGCTCATCTTCTCTAGTGAGGATTCAATCTTTGTGAGCTTCTCGGCGTGATTGATCGATTCCGGCAAGGATAGAAGACGCATTAAATCCTTTGGCGGTTTCTCCGTCCAAGCCTCAGCGAATGTCTGAAGCCCCTTCGCGGTCTTCACGTAGGCTCTTAGTGCAACTGCCACCATTGGCGGCGCTTCAACGATTGTGATCGGGAAGGAAATCTCCCTTCCATAAGTTAGAGAGCCTTCTCTATTGTCGACTCCTACGACGTGTCTCATTCCGGCTTTGTATCCAATGAACGCTAGAGGCTTTGTCTCTTGGATACCCGTCGGCCAGTATCTGACGCGCCCGATCCATCTTGAGGCTCTTGATCGCGGAAGGTATGCGAGTGATCCGCGTCTTGGAGCATGAACTTTCCTGTGTCCCATTCCAGTTCACCTAATCACCGATAGCATTCAACACGGTCAGAGCTGAGTAGACGGCTTCCTCTGTTCGAACTGTCTGTGTTCCTTGATTCGGGACAAAATTGACAGTGAACCTTGCAAGTCTGTCCAGTCTCATCCCTTCTTGCTCTATGATCTCATGGAGTCCTCGCCGTGGCGAACCGAACGCCAGGAGCACATTCGAGGCTCCTGTCATGGCTGTCCTCAATTGGTCGAGCACTGTGTTCACTCTCTCTCCAAGCCTAGAGGTGGCGATGACCACGTCCGGCTTGCTTTCTTGGATTAGCCTCCCTAGTGGAAGGTTCTTCAACGTAACTCGGAAGCCCCAATATATGTCTATCCGGTTCTCCTCAACCAAATCAGCAACAATCTTCGGAGCGATCCTCTGAATTCTGACAGTAACTCTCGAACCACGATGAAGTCTCACCGGAACTTCCACCGGCGCGTTCACACCGAGGTCCAGTCGGCTGACTTGTGCGTTGGTGTCCATCACCACGCCTTCTCTTGTTTCACCGATCTTCAGATCCGCGATCTTTCCCGAGACAGGATGGTTGGGGGTCCTCAGAGGCGGAAGGATGCCAACGAAACGTAGGTCTGGGTTCACGCGTATCAGATGTTTACGGAGGTACTGTGGAGTCTCCATGTAGCTGAGTATTGAACTGATGAACCGCCCCTGACGTGTCGCCTCGGCGTCTGCGAGGTCGGCATAGACCATCACCTCGTTGACTCTGAAGATTCCGAGCGCTCGGGCAAGGAATCCGAGCCGACTCGTCTTCTCCCTAAGGTGGGGAACATCGGCGACTAGGGAGCTCGGAATCGCCACTGAGAGCTTCCATGGCCTCTTCGTCGGAGGTGCATAAGCATGTCCGGTGCTGCTCATCTTCCGTATACCAAGGCAGATAAATGGGGAAATGGACTGATGTACTTTGCTTGTCTTCAGTCGGCCGGTCGCGTGACCTCAGCCTGATGAGTATCAGAGGTCCAGGATGTAGCGTACGAGATAGCCCTTGCCGGTGGCTGTCACTTCCATTCGATGATATGTGACTGCCTTTATCTCAACCTTGGCAGGGTGCCGGCCCGGCTGAAAGAGACCACCGTGTGCTTTCGCTTCAAGGTGGAGACCTCCGTCCCGAGCCGCGATCTTCTCAACCTCGAATCTTGAGTACACCTTTCCGTCGAGATCAAACTTCAGCAGAAGCTGCTCAAGCCAATCGTGAAGGAGTGAGACCTCGTCGTGGGCCGTGACTTCAAGCCGATCCGTGAACTCCAATCCGACAGCGGTAGGATCGGTCATTACGTCAAACATAGCGAATGCGGCGGCCTCAAAGGCAGCGTTGAGAGTTGGCCCTTGAACTTCTACATACGCGTCGGTCATGTGAGGAAGGAGTCTGTATCGCGGACGCGTACGTTTTACCATGGGAACTCCAGCAGGGTATTCTGTGGCATACGTAAATGGATTCTCGCCCACGCCTCGTCTAAAGTCTTTTAGATAAGCCGGTCTCGATAGATTCGTACCACGGTGCCGGGAACGGATGCCGGGATATGAATCCAAGTTTCAAATCCCGAAGGCCGAGTGGATTAACGTCCCATGCTGGCCGGTCTATAGGCGCAGGCCTTGAGTCCGCAGGGATACGTGTCCAGAGAGCCTGTGGCCCTTTGGGCCTCGGGGGTTCGAATCCCTCTCCCGGCGCCAAACTTTGACTCCATGTCTGATCGACTTGGGAAATCGCAAAAATGGGCATCCTAAGAGCCTCTGACAGGCGCAAGCTTAAGCTACACTCGCGGCAAATATCGGTCATCCTAGGTAAGGCACATCCGTTGCCCAAGTCCACTGAGTTCAGTGAGACGTTGCTTCGGGCTGTTGATGAAGGCCTGCTTGTGCCTGGCGAGATTGTGCGCGCCGCCATCTACGAACGCATCGAGAAGAGCTACCAAATCAAACGAGAAGAGATCCCCGAGAAGCTTTCGACCTTTGACGAAGCACTGCGAGAACTGCTGGGCGCGGCCGCCAAGGTTCTTGAGAAAGTCATCGCAAGGAACCTGTACAGAGCACTCGGCCTCAACTTCACCGCACATGATGCTTGGACCTCCTCTTAGGTCGCGTACCAGGCACTGCCGCCTCGAGCAATCCTCTTTAGATACCGTCTATCCGTGACGGGTTTCCGGCTAACGGAACGAGGGAGCAGATCAAGTCGCATCATGTCCAAGATCGTTCCGGATATGTCTGATTCCATTAATTACTTGATCAGAAGTTGTTATGTAGTCGTCTGATTGCAGAGTGGGTGCGAGAGCGAATGAAGCCGAGACTGGCGGCAGTGGTCGTGCTGTTGGTTGCCATTGCGCTTGTCGTTCGTTTCCCGGTCATCGTTGTGGCACAGATCCACTCCACCCTTCAGACCGATCAGCCATTGTATACGCTACGGGACAAGCAGGTTGTGCTGCAGGGAGTTGGGTACACTCCGAGAGCTTCATACGTGGTTTGGGTTCAAGCTCCACAGGAGAATTCGACTCGGAAGAGCGGACTCGGCTTCACTACAACGGACAAGGGAGAGATTCCTCCTGCGATCTCACTTCCTATCGAGTCGGTCTCTCCATTTGGAACATACTTGATCAGCATTTCAGACTCGTCTGCAACGGATGCCGCCATGGCTCAAGCGCATTATGGAATCTGGGGCACGTACCAGTATGTCTACCAGCGGACTGAAATCGTTCAGACGAGAGGGGGTGGTATCCTGCCCAAGGCCAGTCTGAAGGTAACGATTCGGAACCCTTCGGACGCCTTTGTGTTCGATGCAACCATAGCTGCAAACCAAACCGGTGCATTCATCGCTAGCTGGAAGATACCTCCTGACGCCATGACGGGAGCGTACACGATATTCATCGATGGTGTCGGCACATACGATTATCCGAACAAGGAGTTTGTATCGATCTCAAAGTTCTCCGCAACCCCGGCCCTCCTCAACGTAACGACTCTCCTGCAACCGAGTGGATCATACGAGAGAATGCGGACGGCATCCGCTGACTTCGTGATTCGGTATCCCGATTCGAGCCCGGTCCTAGCCATGAAAGACGGCCTCAAGCCGGCTGCGCTGTATGCTGGGCAATTCAAGATAGCCGATCTTGATCTTTCGACATCAGGGGCGATAAGTGGGATTTGGACGGCACAATCAAAGATACCAAGGAATGCCACGCTAGATGTAACGTACAAGTTCCTGTTCCAGGCGAACTCGTTTGATGACGGAAACGGGAACGTTGGCCCTGGAAGTGATCTGGAGACCAGTGGCTTCAGTGTTGTACCGGCCACGCTTCGTGTGATCGTTACTCCTAACGCGACTCACTATCAGGTCCCCTTCGAGACACTCACAGCGCACAGTCAAGTCAGCTACTCGGATGGAACGCTGATTTCGAACGCTACAATTCGAGCATGGTTGAGTAGTGGAGACTGGAAAGTCGAACCCTCAGTGACTCCTGAGAGCACTACTGGGGTCTGGATCATCAAGTACGCCTTCTCGTGGGGCGACCTGATCAGGCCAGGGAGCTGGGAGCTGAGGGCTGAGGCGGCAGACATCTTCGGAAACACGGGATCTGGATCTGTTGAAATCATTGTGGAACCCTACCTGCTGATCGAGATTGTTGTGGGGGCTCTTGCTGTTCTTCTTGTCGTGAGGTGGTTGTTGTCGAAGTTCTGGCGCAGTCTATATCTTAGCGCGAAGCGGGGCCTGTCAACTATGAGGGAACGCTTGAAGCCGCCGTCTGTTGGTCGCTATCTTAGCAATTCGCCTGTTACTCCGTGAACTCGCAGTTCCTTTTCTCGACCCAGGTATCTGAACCTGAATAGATAGACCGGCAGTTCGAGAAGGTGCAGTTCTGTTACCTCATACCTGTTGGTCAATATCTTGTTGAAAACTGCCGGCGGCCTGACTACTTTGCTGTGAAGCGCTTGGACAGCGTTCTCTGCCGTGAAGCTCAACGAGGCGAACTTCACATCTATGGCGTCACTCTCGAGTGCTTCGCGTTTCTCCAATCGTTGCATGCGCGGTTTCTTCTCTAGCAAGTATTCCATTGAGAGATCCTCTTTTCCTTCCCAGTTGAGAAGCACTGATCCTTCCCTGTACTGGTACGCGAGTTCCGTTGCATTCTCAACTGTGAAGTATCTGGGCTCTATCTGGTCAAACAAGATGTGTCTGGTCGTGGCCGTGAGCCTGCGCAGAAGAGTGCGCTTGGCCTTGGCGTCTGAAGTCAGGGCCTTGATTCGTCCGTCAACTTGAATCGCAATAACGTCGTCAGGCACGGTCGTCCGGTATGTCTTGCCCCTGAAGTAGAAACACTCGTGATATCCTTTCGCTCTCCAGAACGGAAAATAGACGAGGGAGGGAGGCGCGACGCTTTCGATCCTACTTGAGCGGAATCTCATCAGTCCGACAGGCCCAAAAAGACGAGCCTTTCTCGACTCTGCGATCTTCGCTGCTTCGTTGAGAGGCATCGCTTCGATAGCATACGTCTGAACTGAGATGCTGGAAGGCGTCCAGCCATTTCCGACCCTTGATTGATCGAATGTTCCAGCTGATTTGAATACCGCCTCGAATTCTGCCACGGTAGAATCAAGGAGATCTTTGATCTTTGCCAGTCTCTCGTCTTCGCTCATGACACAATGGCTCCCGTTCGATGCTCCGTCGGACAGGGAGCATTTCGTGGAGATTCAGCAGATTCCTTCTTGTCACGGTTGCTTCGGGATAAGGCGACCGTATCTTCCCACATTAAGCTGTGATTCGCCTTTGAAACTCGTGACGTATCCGTTCTCCACGCGCACGTCATCGTTGACGTTGAAGCTGTCTATCTGTTCGTTCCACAGCGACATCTTGATCGAACCAGAATCATCTGTCAAGACTGCGTCGGCGACTCTGCTGGTTTCACCAAACCGGGTCTGAACCTGCCTCGGCTCCCCTTTCTCCACTATTCTGCCTTCCACTTCGACCCGTCTCATCCCCGGCGTCAATTCAGATACTTTCATGGTAAACCGCTGTCCTAACAAAACGAGTTTCCGTATTAAAGACTTCGCGCCTAGAATTCCGCAGCTAACTGGAATTCGGGTTCTCTCTCCGATTCCGGTTTGCCAGTTGCGGGCTTGATCTGCATAATCTCCACGTTCTGAACAACAGCGATTTGGCAAATCGCATCGATGTGGCGGCTCAGTATCTTCGCCGCTTCTTCCCCTGCCTTGATCTTCAGCTTCTTGATGGGTGCCTTCATTGACAGACGCTTGTCGGATTTCATGCGGCGTATTTCTGAGAGCAACCGAACCAGAGTCGATCCTTGCTTTTCGGATTCGTCGTCAATGAGTTGCTCGTTCACCTGTGGCCAGGCGTTGGCGTGAATGCTCCTAGGCTTGAGGTGGTCGCGCCACAGTTCACTGTACAGAGCATCGGCGATGTGCGGGCAAATCGGGGCAAGAAGCTTCAGAACAGTATCAAGAGTGCGGAAGAGGGTGTATTGTGCAGCTCTCCTGCTCTCGGCGCCCTCGCGGTTGTCTGAGTACAATCTGTACTTGGCGGCTTCAAGGTACTGATCACAGAGATCATGCCACGTGAAGTTACGCGCGGAGTCTGTAGCAACACTGAATTGGAAGTTCTCAAACGCATCCGTTGACGCTCTGACCAGATTGTTGAGCTTACTCAGCAGCCATTTGTCTAGCAGATCAAGTTCTGGAGCGGGGAGATCAGGATCGTAATCCTGAAGCGATGACAGTATCAACCGGGCAGCATTCCAGAGTTTCGTGAGGAATTTGCGGCCGTATTCAACATCAGCCCATCTGTATGGGATGTCGTATCCTGTGGATCCGCCGGCGGCTGCCCACTGTCTCACGGAATCTGCTCCATATTTCTTCACTGCCTCCGTGACTTCTACGTAGTTCCCGTACGATTTGTGCATCATTCTGCCGTCGGCACCTCGAACCATCCCGTTCACGAGCACCGTCTTGTACGGTGGCTTTCCAAACATCGCAAGGTGTCTTGCCATCAGGTAATAGTCCCAGGTACGAATGATATCCAAACCGTTTGGTTGCAGATCGGCTGGAAATAGTCTCTCGAATTCCGTCAGCTTCTCCGGCCATCCAGCGTGCACAGCGCATGTTATGGAGGAGTCCATCCACGTGTCCATGACATCTGCATCGCCAACAAACTCATGCGATCCACAGCTCGCGCACGAGGCTGCTTGCGGCGACTGCGATCGTGGGTCCACTGGCAGCCATTCTTTCTCGGCTGGAAGTATTGCGCCGCACTGCCGACAATGCCAAACTGGTATCGGGGTTCCGAAGGATCTCTGCCTCGAGATCACCCAATCCCAGTCAAGCGATTTCGCCCAGTCTATCATCCTGTTCTTGGAGAAGTCTGGTACCCATGTGACCTTGTTTGTCTGCTCGATGATCTGATCTGTCATGTCTTTGGTTCTCATGAACCATTGTGGTGCGGAGAGGATCTCGACGGGAGTATGGCATCTCCAACAAGTGCCGATCTCTCGACTGAGCGGTTTTGATCCTCCCACTTGCGAGGCTTCTTTCAGGTCACGAACGATAGCTTCTCGAGCTTTCGATGTGGAAAGCCCAGCGTACTTTCCCGCCTCCTCCGTCAAGCGCCCCTGACTGTCGAGAATCTTCACGACTGGAAGACTATGCTTGTGTTGCCAAAGTACATCGGTTTTGTCTCCGAATGTGCATATCATCACCACTCCACTGCCGAAGGTTGCATCAACGAGTTCATCTGTCAATATGGGGACTCTGCGATTCACAACGGGAACAACGGCTTCGCTGCCAACGAAGTTGACGTAACGTGCATCAGTGGGGTTCACTGCAAGTGCTACGCATGCGGGTATTAGCTCAGGTCGTGAAGTCGCGACGATAAGGCTGCCCTTGTCTGTGGAGAACCTGATGTCGATCAGCGTACCCTCACTGTGAATGTATTCAACCTCAGCTTCAGCGATGGCGGTTTCGCATCTTGGACACCAGTTGACTGGGTGCTCTCCTCTGTAGAGGAATCCACGTTTCAGGAGTTCAAGAAATGAAAGTTGGGTCAACTTGTAGTAATCAGGATCCATTGTGCGATACTCGAGGCTCCAGTCGATAGAGTAACCCATCGATTGCATCGCCATCTTCATTTTCTCGATGTACTCGGTTGTGAGCTTCACACAGATCTCTCGGAACTTGTCAACCGACACTTCTCGCTTCTTGATGTTGTAGGTGCGTTCCGCCCTGACTTCTGTTGGAAGGCCATGGCAATCCCATCCCTGAGGGAAGTGAACATTGAACCCTCTCATTCGCTTGTAACGAGCGACAAAATCGAAGTAGCACCAGTTGAGAGCGTTCCCCATGTGGAACTCTCCACTGGGGTATGGGGGAGGAGTGTCAATCGAGTAAGTGGGTCTTGCGCGGTCATCGCGGTCAAAGCGATAGGTGTTCAGTTCTTCCCATTTCTTCTGTAAGGCAGCCTCAACCTCAAGCTGGTCATATCTCGTGGGCAGACGCAAGTTGGCTTCCCCAGACCCTTTCCGTGCGTCAAGAGTCGACGCTTTGGTATCAGTGTTCATTGCGAGAAACCCTCCCAAACGAGATTTGCTCAGTCGTGATCGTTGTGCCAGCGACGAGTCCTACGGACGCGTATGAACTTGGCGGTGATACACACTCCGACACCTGCACTAGGGTGGATTCCATATCTGACTCCTTATCAAACATTCGGAGATCTTCCGGCATAGTCTCCTTGAACCTGCCTTGCCCGTCTGCTGGATACCCAGACTCTCGCAACGGATACTCCAACCGCAACGATGAGCAGAACGGTGCCGACACCAAGGTTCAGGAGCTCAATCCCAAGAGCCATCGCGCCTGCTCCTGCAAGGTTCAACTGCGACGCGAGATCGAATGCCCCGAAATAGTAGTTGAAGAACCAATGAAGCAGGATCGGAGCATATGCTCCGTACCGCAAATACACAATGCCCATTGCGAGGCCGGAAAGCATGGCTGTCGAGATCTTCCCAATCTCCCATCCGCCTCCGGATAGGTAGTGAACTGCCCCGAAGGCTCCCGAAGTGAGGACCAGCAGAACCCACTCAAACCGCGAGATGCCCTTTCTGAGGCCGTCATTGCGAATCGTGTTGAATCCCAGTAATTCCTTTGTTCTATCCGGATTCCACATGGTCAGTGCCACGAGATGGATTGTCTTTCTACGTCCTTGGCCGCCGGCAACGCGGTTCTTGCTCCACAGGAGATATAGTGCATCGAACAGTCCTACGGTCGTTATTCTGTAGCTCAGCTCTTCCAAGAGGGGGGCGTACGAAACCGTAAGAAAGCCTACGAAAGGACTTTCGAAGGAGATTCCGCCGGTCTGGACTCCGGCTGATTCCTGCAGTGTCTGCAGCAGCACAACGGCCACAAGTAGTGCAGACGCCAGTTGCGGCAGAACTACGAGATAGTTTGAGCGCAGCAAATCAGAATGAGCCATAAGATCCTTGAAAGAAGAGGATAAGTTCTGTCTGTCGAACCAAGCGCAGGCGAAGGCAGCGACGTAGAGAAACCACATGACAAGGAAGAAGGCAGCTGCGCTGATTCCAAGCGGCATCCTAAAGTTGACAATCATGAGTATGCTCAGCGGAAGCTCAACAACCTGTCTCGAAGCCACATCGAGGCCCCCAGGAGACATGTAGAAGAGAAGCAAACCAAGGGCCATCGAAAGGAAGTAGGAGAAAAGGAGAATCCCAACTAGTACTGCCAGGCTTTTCCTCCACGCGACTGCTGCATCGTGCTTCAGTGTAGAAGGCAATTCCGAATCGCAGTCCTCACAGTCCAGCGATGTGGTCTGTCAACTGGTGGAAGCAGCTCAGATTGATCGGAGACTCAGCCGCTCACCGTCAGCACACTGGGATTCGCCCGTGAGCAAGTTCGTCGCTGAACTTGTTGATGTTCGAAAGTTCCGCGGCAACAAGATCTTGAACGCTGCTCGAAACCTCTTTCAAAGTCGTCCTAGGGTCGAGGGTGAGTTGAACTGATGCAATCTTGGGCTCGTTTATCGGTCGCCCGATCTCACTCAGAAGCCAGACATACGCCTCTCGCACTCCGGTTGTCTCACGTTGGATGCGATTCGCCACTTGATATGTGAGCAAATTGTAGATCTTGCCGACATGACTGGCCGGGTTCTTCCCAGCAGCAGCCTCTGAACATGTCGGACGGTTCAGAGGAATGATTCCATTCGCTCGATTGCCCCTTCCGACCTGTCCGCAGTCAGCTCCGTCCGCAGATGTTCCCAGTACCGTGAGGTAAAGTCCGGCAAGGTCTCTTCCATGACGATCAGCTGTGTTCACGTTCACATCAACGGAGTCCAAGTGAGCATTCGCATTCACGAAGTCGAGCACTGCTTGCTTGACCTCATCCTTGCGCTTGAAGTAGTTTGCTTCATCGTTCACGTAGCGATCGACGAAAGCGACTGCTACGGTCAGGTCCAGGTGCCTGTTCTTTCTCATGCCCATGACTTTGATGTCCTCTCCGACCTCAGGGTGACGTTTCTTGAAGTCGGCTGAGTTGAGGAATCGTTCTGTCTCGAGAACGATGCGTTCAGTCGTGGTCATGGGTGCGAATCCCACAGCTGCGGATGTGTCGTTGGCACCGAGGAACTTGTCTTTTCTATTGAAGATGTCAGTTAGCGCGTCAGATCCTTTCTTGAGTTCGATCTGATATCGCACGTGCTTGTCTGGGTCGACGAAGCGTAGGTTCTGTTGGAACCATTTCTTTGCTGTATCTTGTACGATGCTCTCTACTGGTATCTTCTCTTGTCCAACAATGAAGGTGGCTCGGTCACCGAAAACCATGAGCATCGGTTCGATGACTTTGCCTCCGCCGAATCTGCATTCAACTTCGCCTGCGACGAGGAGTCCCTTGTCGATGTTGTGATGCATGATCGCACCGAAACGCTTGAGGTATTCCTCGCTTAGAGCGACTGAGATCTTGTCCATCATGGAGTCGCATATGGTATCGGGGTGACCCTTGCCCTTGCGCTCGACTATCTCGATGGGCTGGTCTTCCACAGGGCTTTGGCTTGTTGCATTGACGGATATGTTCGTCATCACGAAACCTCGCGGCCACTACAACCAATATGACCTATTAATACAGTTGTGATGAACCTATTCCAACTGGAATAGCCTCAGCGGGTGCCTACATGCTTCCGAAGCTTGAGGAGATATCAAAACGCCGCCGTGTTGTAGGATTGAGCCAGAAGCAGCTTGCACGGCTTGCCGGTGTCAGTCAATCCCTCATCGCGAAAGTGGAGGCCGGTAAGACTGAGCCTTCGTACCTGAGGACCAAATCCATCTTCGACACGCTTGAAAAGCTGCAAAGGGAGAAAGAACTGCAAGCAAAGGATCTCCTCCAGCCTAGAGTCATCGGAGTCTCAGAAGGCGACGCCGTATCGAAAGCCGCAGCCATCATGAATGAGACAGGTTTCTCTCAACTGCCGGTCTTTGATGGACGACATATCGTCGGAAGCATCGCGGAGAAGGCGATCATGGATCGAATCGTATTGGGGATGAGCCCTCGCGAGCTTTCCAGTATGCCGGTGGCCAAGGTGATGACTGAAGCGTTTCCGCAGATCGACGAGAAGACGCCTCTTTCCCTGATCTCGGCGCTTCTGCAGTATCACTCAGCTGTACTAGTGATGAAGAGAGGACAGGTCATCGGAATAATCACAAAGGCCGATCTGTTGAAGGTGTTCTCCGACTAGGCCCTGCGTCTTGTTCTCCGTTCGGCGGCTGCAACTATCTTGATCACATCTCTATCCCTGACAATGTAGTCAGCAGGTAGTCGTACGCCTGTTCTCGCGTCGATTCCGTGAATCATAGTCTGAGCGAGTTCTGTGTGTATGTGTCCCGCCACATCTGACAGCGTAGCATTGTAGGGGACCAGTAGAACATCAGGCAGGGTGTTTCCTTTCTTGTCGCTGAACTTTGTTTCATCTTCCACCGGATAAACGCAGTTCATATTGAGGAGCTTGAAGACGCAAGAGTTCAACGCGAACTGAACGCGTGTCCTTATCCACTTGGTGAATACCCTCTGCTGAACGTACACGAGTGCCTTGGATTGCTCGGGAGTGAGCTTGCTGGGCGCCAGGACTTGAAAGGTTTCCTCACCGGGAATGTATCCGATGTAGCCCTTCTCCTCTGCCCTGCGCAGAGCCAGCTCAGCATCTGCGGAACACGGAGTGACAAGGGCCCTGCCGAATTCATGGCCCAGTCTCTTGTAGTTCTGCTCTGCATAAGCGAGATCCATCTTGTTTGCTATGATCATGGTCGGCTTGGCAAGGTCCCTGATCTTGCTGGCGAATCGTTCAATGTCATCTGACTTCCAGTTCTTCAGTTCCGTGCCAACGAGATCGGTTTCACGAAGGGATCGTTGAACTTGGTCGAGACGAACTTTCAGTCCAGCAAGCGCTTCGAATACGGCCCTATCGATATCTTTCTCGCTCCCTTGGCGACGCACCTTTGAAATGCTCTTGTCCACGATTTTGGCAAACCAGCGAGTCAGTTCTTCTTCGATATCGTAGACATCTGCTACTGGGTTGCCCAAACCTGGTCGTGTGAGCTTGCCGTTCGCGTCGACGCTCCCTGAAGCGTCAACGACGTGCAACAGTGCGTCTGCCTGAGAGGCAATGCTTAGGAATTGGGCGCCCAACCTTTGCCTTTCCAAGAGCCTTTGATCAGTCCCGGAAGGTCAACCAGCTCGACGGGGATGAATCGCCGCCCGTCGATACACCTGGAGTTGCGGGGCCTGTCTTGCATCCCGAGTTCTCTGCAAACACAAATAGTCTGAACATACGCCGTGCCAGTGTTGGCCTTCTTAGTTGTGAATGGATAGGTGGAAACGTCGGCGCGTCGAAGCGTGGCAGCATTGAAGAACGTCGTCTTACCTGTGTTCGTCTTCCCGATGATGCCTAGGCGGATCATCTTCGTCATTCCAAGTTCCCTGCTCTGCGTCTATTGGACTTCACGTCTTCAATAGGGTACTGAATACAGGTGATCGTTTGAAGAAGGGTTAGTCCGGAGCAGTGGTCTAACAAGTGGCCTTGTCAGTCAAAGCCTCATTCCTTGGTGCGTCAAACATTATATACGGTGTGTGCGTGCGAGTTTAGCCCGGTGGGGCCAGCGAGTCGTCAGCCTGTGGGGCCGTAGACGACCAATACAGGTCGGCGGAGTCTAGCCAGGGATGACGACAGGACAACCCCGTTAAGGGCTCCAGAAGCCTTTGGCATAGCACGGGTTTGCTGACCATATGGGATGACGATCTTCCGGAGCGCGGGAGAAACCCGTAGACGAGAAAACGGCGGAAGTCGAGGGTTCAAAATGGCGAGCGACGCCATGACAATCCCTTCGGCCCCACCACTCCTACTGCCTAAAGCGGCTCTTTCGGATCAGAGTGGAAAAGTTCGGCGTCAGGAGTTCGCACTGTCGTCTCTCGCAGATGCTTTCTCTTGCGGGGTGTGTGTGCAAGTTCTGAAGCTGGTAATGTTTAATTATCGCTCAACCAAGGACAGCCCGGAGCTGGCGGCCATAGCTGGGAGCTAGGACCCGTTCCCATTTCGAACACGGAAGTGAATCTCCCAGGCGATTCAAGCGGTAGTGTGTTCCGCAAGGCCACGCGAAACTTGGACAGCTGCCAACTCCATATCCATCTTTCTTGCTAGAACTATCAATCAATGTTTATAACGGCGCCCGGTCGTAGTGGCCGACCCGTTGAGGATACCGACTTGACATTTGATGTGGCGCTTCAGCTCGCCCCAACCGGAGGAAGCAGCGTCCTTTCGAATCTCATGAACCTCGTAATCTTCGGGATGATCTTTGCCTCCTTCTTCTTTGGTCAACAGATACAGAGTCGGATCGCAATCCTCCAACTGGACGGTGCGGTGAGGAAACTCGAATTCATCAGGAATGACGCGAAGGCTCTAGCTATCAGAACAATCAAGAGCATCGGAAAACCAAAAGAAGATCCTTCACCTGCGCTGTCAGGTCTTCTTGAGCAGTTCTTCATCGCTCCTGTCGACCTTGATCCTGCCGGAATCATTGGCAAGCTGGATCACCTCTTGGATGTTCGCGACCTGAGGTTCAAGAGCGATGTCAAAAAGATCGCTCCGGAGGCAACCGATGCCCAAGTGAACAATCTCGAGAATCTGGTCGAAGCATCATGGGCACTCAACCTGCTTTTCAAGGTGGTGAGACACTTCTACCTCCTCGGTAAGAAGACCTCAAGCTTCTACGTGATACTGCAACTTCAGATGTTGCTGCCATTGATCATGCAGGAGGCGGAGGCGTACTCTGGTGCCGCGAAAGCGTTTGCTCAGGGACAACCAGTAGGTGACGGAGCGGGAGCGCTCGTGGCGTCGAGGCTTATGAGGGATCATCAGAAACGGGAGGTCGAGAAGGACGTCATGGTTGCTGAAACAACGATCGAGGGGCGTCGAGTCATAGCTCTCAAGGCTAAGGGGCCGGGCGGAAACGTCGGAAAGCCTGGGGACGCCATTCGCACACTGATCAAAGGGAAGAAGGGAAAGGTCGCGATGATAATCATGGTCGATGCTGCGCTCAAGTTTGAGGGAGAAAAAACAGGGGAGATAAGCGAGGGCATCGGAGCCGCCATCGGAGGAGTCGGGACAGAACGATTCAAGATAGAAGAGGAAGCGACGAAGCACAAGATCCCCGTGTATGCAATCATAGTCAAAGAGAGCATTCAGGAAGCTATCACCCCGATGAAGAAAGAGATAGTTGAGGCTGCAGACGGCGTCATTCAAAGAATCAAAGCTCTGATCCAAGAGAGGACGAAAAAAGGCGACCTCATCATAGTCGCGGGAATAGGCAACACGATAGGGATCTCACAGTAGGCGATGAAGTTGGAAGCAAAACCCAGCAGCATCTACAGCTACCTGATGGTCATCTTCAGTATAGTCATCCTTGGCTGGGCGGTCTGGGCGATGTACTCCGCCTTCAACTTCCAGCAGCAAGGAAATATGGAGAGCTTCTACTTCTACGCGATCGCCGGCTCAGTGGCGATTGTGTTGGCTGTTTCCTCGATAATGCAGATGCGAAGGAGGATAGCAGTCTTACAGAGCTTAGCAACCAAGGTGCTCTCAGTTGTCCTATGCGGGAATTGCGGGTTCAAAGTAGTGCGCGCCTTCGGTGAGGGCGACTTCGTGTACAAGGAAGTCGGCAAGTGCCAGCAGTGCAGCGGAACAATGCGAGTTGAGTCCATATACGCTGAGGAGCCCGCGAAGAAAGGCCGGCTCTAGATCGTTAGGACTTCGCAGCCGTTCTCTTTGACGATCAGTGTGTGCTCCGCCTGCGCCACGATCTTCCCGCTTGCCTCGACCAAGACAGGATATCCGGAGATGCACTTTGCCTTCACGGCCTCAGAGAAGCCTTCGTCAACGACACTCTTACCAAGCGATGTGTAGAGCCATCTCGATGCAAAAGGCAGAGTCCTGTATGCCTTCCGGACGTGCTCCACTACCCTACGCCCTGCCTCAGATCGCACTCCTTTCTCTCTGACCGCTCTGTAGATGAATACTCGATCAGAATCCTCAACTCTGCCGGCAGCCTCTTTCACCGTCACGAAGGGTTCGATCGCATAGACCTCACCGGCCTCGAATCGCCCCGGTGCCGGGCCAGCAATGTTCGGAACCGATTTCCCTGCATGGATCGTGAACCGTTCCACCTTGTGCCCCGTGAGGTTTCTGATGGGTCTGCAGCCATATTGTGCAATTGCTCTCTCGATATGTCCCCCCACGTCGGAAAGCCTGACCCCATGAGCTATGTGGGCAATCGCAACACGCAGAGCCTCTTCGGCCACTTCAATCATTGAACTGTGAACGGGACTCAGTGAGACCGTTACGGCTGTGTCGTTAATGTAGCCGTCGACATGCACGCCAAAATCGACTTTTACTAGCGAGTCCTTTGGCAAGACACTTGCATCATCCCAAGGAGAGGTATAGTGAGCCGTAACCTCGTTGATACCAACATTGCATGGAAACGCTGGTTGTCCTCCTAGGGCAACGATCTCTGATTCGACACGCTCGCAAATCTCTCTAACCAGCGCACCTTCACGCACCAGAGATGGCACTGTCTTCCGAAGCTTTGAGATGATCTGCCCCCCTCTTCTGTAGGCTTCAAGTTCATCCTTGGAAATCAACTGCCGGACTCTCCATGGGTTGCTTCGCAGGCAGTTATCGCTTGCATTATATTTAGGCCTGAGTGACTTAGCAAGACCTCCGTAACAATTTGTGGTCCGGAACAATACTTGGAGAGGCTCGCGCTGTCTAACAACAACGAGGAAATGATAGTTACCCCGTGGGAAGTCTCGGGTAGGATCGACTACGAGAAACTCAGTCGAGAGTTCGGCACCGAGGCTTTGACCATCGACCTGCTGGATCGTGTCCAGAAACATGCTGGCAAGTTACACACACAACTTCGCAGGAGGATCTTCTTCTCTCATAGAGACCTCAACTGGATACTGGACGAGTACGAAAAAGGTCGAAAGTTCGCACTCTACACCGGCAGAGGCCCATCGGGGCCTGTGCATATCGGACACATTGTCCCATGGATATTCACGAAGCATTTGCAGGATGTCTTCAAGGCTAATCTCTTCTTCCAGATGACCGACGATGAGAAGTTCCTGTTTCATCAGAACACGAAGCTTGATGACCCGTTCCGCTGGACGTACGAAAATGCACTTGACATCATAGCGATCGGTTTCGATCCGAAGAGGACTGTGATCATCTCAGACATCAAGAACATCAACTACCTGTATGAACTCGCCATCAAGGTGGCGAAGCACATGACATTCTCGACCGTCAAGGCGGTCTTCGGTCTTCAGGAAAGCTCCAACATAGGCATAATCTTCTTCCCTGCAATCCAGTCAGTACCTGCCTTCCTGCCATCTGCAGTCAGCGGGAAGAGCGTCCCTTGCCTGATACCGGCGGCAATTGATCAGGATCCATATTGGCGAATCGCCCGAGACGTAGCGCCTAAGCTTGGATTTCCTAAGCCGGCGCAGATTCATTCCAAGTTTCTCCCAGGGCTTGGAAAGGGAGGCAAGATGTCAGCGTCAATGCCTGAGACTGCGATCTTCACCACCGACTCGCCAGAGATAGCCGAACGCAAGATAATGAGCGCCTTCACAGGAGGGCGCACTACAATCGAAGAACAGAGGAAGCTAGGCGCGAACCCTGACATCTGCAGCGTGTACCACTACGAGTACTTCCTCTTCATGGACGACGATAAGGACATAGAACAACTTCGCAGAGACTGTCTTTCAGGTCACATACTATGCGGAGAATGCAAGAAGATGCTCGCAGAGCGAGTGAAGCCTTTTCTCATGGAACATCAGGCAAAACGAGAGAAAGCGAAGGACCACATAGAGGAATTCCTCGCGGAATCGAAGGGTGTCGATTTGCCTGAATGAATCTGCGTAGAGCTAATATATCGTCGCATCTTTACCTAGTGTTGGGACGTCTCCGGAGATCCATGATGAGATGCGAGAGAAAGGATGACGGTGACTGCGTTTTCACGTTCACTCCCGGCACTTGAGTTGCCATGCGCTTGCACTTCGCATCTGAATTCACCCATTCGACTGAATGCACTTCGGAGCAGACACACAAACCTGGCTCTATTGGAACGAAGGGTGTGATCTAGTGACTGAACTTAGAGAGCACGAAGCGAGAACACTCCAAGCGGCTGCAACTCTTGGAAAGCCGTCGAAGTCAGCGCAAATTGCCGCCCAAACTGGGCTTGACGAAGCTGCTGTCATGCGAGCAGCTCTGGTCCTGGCTGAGAAAGGGTACGCATCGATCAGAGACGAGACTACGTTGTTCGCGACGCTGACTGTGGAGGGACGAGGCTATGCAGAGAAGGGATTGCCCGAGCGTAGGATTGCGAAGATCGTCGTTGACAACGGAGGAACAATGAATGCGTCCGAAGCTGCGCAAAAGGCAGATGTCCCAGCTGAGATGCTTCCGATCGTGTACGGGTGGCTCAGGAGGAAAGGCTGGGCAGACCTCGACACAACCGACAGGACAACGAGGATAGTCGCAACCAGACTACCGGATAGATCTCCTGACGAGGAGGTTCTAGAAAGACTCTCGAACTCTCCTGAGATCGACGTGTCCAGACTGTCGCCGGCAGACTCCGCCCAACTGAACCTGCTGAAACAGAGAAGACTCGTTTCAGTGCACGAACGAACAGACAAAGTGATCTCTATCACTGAAGAGGGACTGAGGCTTGCTGAGCGTGGAATCGCCGTTCAGGCCGAAGTCAGCAGCCTAACGCCGGAGATGCTCGCAACCGGAAGTTGGCGACAGGTCAGGCTCAGGAAGTACGATGTCAGGGCGCCCGTGGCACAATATTGGCCGGGTAAGAAGCAAGCCTATCGACGGTTCTTGGACGAACTGAAGTGGAAGCTCGTTGCACTTGGATTCAAGGAGATGACTGGACCGATCGTCGAGTCGATGTTCTTCAACTGCGATGCACTCTACATGCCCCAAGATCATCCTGCTCGTGAAGTGCACGACATATACCTCATCAAATCGCCGGAGTATGGCGATCCTGCTCCTTTTGCCCGTTATCTCCAGAATGTCAAGAAGACTCACGAGAGCGGTTGGACGACAGGATCAACTGGCTGGAGATGCTCATATTCAGAAGCCGAGGCTTCGAGGCTCGTCTTGAGAAGTCATGGAACCGCGGAGAGTGCAAGGACCCTCGTCAGCCAGGAACTGCAGATTCCTGGAAAATACTTCTCAATTGCGAGATGTTTCCGTCCTGACAAGGTAGACAAGACACACCTCACGGAGTTCAATCAGGTTGAGGGGATAGTTGTCGGTGAAGGTCTCTCGCTCAGAGATCTGCTTGGAGTCTTAGAGAAGTTTGCAGTAGAAATTGCTGGCGCCGACAAGGTGAGATTCAATCCCGACTACTTCCCGTTCACAGAACCGAGTGTGGAGCTCCAAGCATACAAGGACGGAGTGGGCTGGTTCGAGTTCGGCGGATCAGGGATCTTTCGTCCGGAACTCACGATCCCTCTCGGCATTCGAGTGCCAGTAATAGCTTGGGGGCTCGGGGTCGAGCGTCTCTTCATGATGAAAGCTGGCATCGACGACATGCGGACGCTCTTCTCTCAAGATCTCGAATGGCTAAGAAAGCAGGAGCTCGCGTAGAATGGTCACAATAAGTGTGCATCAGGAGGATCTTGAAGAGCTGATCCAGGCCAAGCTACCGAGGGATCTGTCTGCTCTCAATGAGATTCTTGGTCAAATCAAGTGCGAAGCTAGTCGCGCAATCTCGGAAGAGAGCGGTGTCGAGGAGCTAAGCCTCGAGAACAAGGACACCAACAGACCGGACCTGTGGTCTCCAGAGGGGATAGCTCGTGCGTTGCGCGGATTTCTTGGTCTCGAGACAGGCCTCAAGGACTACAGAGTGGCTGCTGCGTCCGGCACATCGGTAAAGGTCGACGCTCGCCTGGGGAAGATCAGACCTTTCATCGCGTGCTCGATTGTGAAGAACGTACGGCTAACAGACGCTGCTATTCGAGGACTCATGCATCTCCAAGACAAACTCGACGATAGCTACGGCCGACAGCGAAGCAGATCGTCGATAGGGCTCTATGAATATGATCTGATTGTCCCCCCGTTGAGGTACACTGTCGCACGACCGGACGAGATCGGCTTCATCCCTCTGGGCACAAACGAACAGATGACTCTCAGGGAAATCATAGCCAAGCATCCTAAAGGGATCGAACACGGCCACATCGTCGAGGGGAACCCTCTCTGGCCGATCCTGCTCGACTCAAAGAACAGCGTGTTGTCTTTTCCCCCCATCATAAACTCGAACGATTTGGGCAGAATCACTCCTCGGACGCACAGCGTGCTAGTAGAAGTGACTGGAACATCACTCAGCACGGTATTGAACGCGCTAATGATGGTCACTATCAGTCTTGTTGACCGCGGAGGGCGGACCTATTCGGCTATCATTCACTACCCATATGGAAGCACGAGAAAGGCCGTTACACCGGTCTTCAAGACGAATCGCATGAGGCTCGGTCTCGACTACGTTAGGCACGCGCTTGGCATCGAAGTTTCTGCAAGCGAAGCAATCAGACTGCTTCGGAAGGCGAGATTCGACGCGACCAAAGCCTCATCCGACTCTTTGACTGTAATCGTGCCGTGCTTCCGATTGGACATAATGCACCCCGTCGACATCATAGAGGACATCGGCATCGCCTATGGCCTAAACCGGATCGAACCAAGATGGCCTCCTCATGGGACCGTTGGAGGCATAACACAGCAACACGAATTCAATGACCTACTGAGGGAGCTAGCGATTGGCCTTGGTTTCCAAGAAGTGCTCACCTTTGTACTGTCGAATCCGGAGAAACTCTTCACACGAATGAATCTTCCCACCCAGACAATCGTTGAACTCCAGAACCCCAGAGTTCAGACCCTGACATGTCTCAGGAACTGGCTGATTCCGAGCCTGATGGATATCCTCTCCTCCAATGTCCATGTTGAATATCCGCAGCGAGTCTTCGAACTGGGAGACTGTATTGTACGGAACGGCTCGGAGGTGAAAGAGATCGTGAAACTCGCAGGTATCACCTGTCACGCTGAGGCTTCCTTCACTGAAGCCAAAGCTTCAGTTGAAGCTCTTGCTGCGAATCTTGGTTTGCAGTGCCAGATCGGCGAAGTAGGTCACAGTAGCTTCTTGGAAGGGCGAGCAGCTTCAGTCTCATCTGGCGGAAAGGAGATTGGAATCGTGGGTGAGCTTCATCCGCAAGTCCTCGAGAACTGGGGAATCCAAAACCCGGCAGCAGCCTTTGAACTGGATGCTCAGGAGCTACGCCTCCTCGCAGCGAACCATTAATCTAGTCGGCCACAGACACAGCCACATCGGGCACTAGAAACAGCCCACCTCTGAGAGAGCCGACCCAGTGGGGCGACGCCCCTCGATGAAGTTCGTGTGTTAGTGTCGTGGGCGACAGGGCAGGAGTTCATGTGCTACTTGAGCTCTTGCCCATGGTGAAACCTGAGTCATTCTTTAAGAGGCCTACAGTCAATCTCCAGAACGAGAGATGCGCTTTGGATGTGGAGCAGCGACTTGAGCTGATCCTGCGGGGTACCGAGGAAGTCATCACACAAGATGAACTGAAACAGCTTCTAGAGACGACGCGGTCTCCCAAGGCCTACTGGGGCTTCGAGCCAAGCGGTGGAATGCACATCGGGACAGGATTGATCTGCGGAGGAAAAATCCTGGACATGGTAGACGCCGACTGCCAATTCACAGTATTCCTGGCAGATTGGCACGCATGGATCAACAACAAACTCGGAGGCAACTTGGAGAGCATCCGCTTGTGTGCAGAGTATTTCAAGCGATGTTTCACCGGTCTAGGAATCCCGCCGGACAAGGTCACGTATCGTTTGGGTTCTGAGCTCGAGAGCAGTATCGACTACTGGGAGAAGGTGATACGGATAGCCAAGTCCAACTCCACGAAGAGAACCCTCAGGGCGCTCCCGATAATGGGGCGAGAGGTGGATACAGAAGACATCGAAACGGCCGCGCTGTTCTATCCCTGCATGCAAGCGGCAGACATATTCCAACTCGACCTTGACATCGCGTGCGCAGGAATTGACCAGAGGAAGGCACACATCATAGCCCGTGAATCAGCTCAAAAGTTGCAGAGGAAGAAGCCCATCTCAGTACACACACCTCTCCTTCTGAGCCTTTTCGGGGGATCTCAGTACCAATCTGGGACCAAGACTTCAGGAGATCTTGATGAGAATCCAAGATTCGACTTTGAGATCGGAAGCAAGATGGCAAAGAGCATTCCTGGAAGTGCGATTCTTGTACACGACCAGCCGGAACAGATAAGAGACAAGATAAGATCTGCGTACTGCCCGCCCCGAGAGACTCAAAACAACCCAGTCCTAGATATCGTTCGCCTGATTCTGATACCTCAGATGGGAAGCTTGGAAATCGAGAGACCGGCCAAGTATGGTGGCAGCATTCAATTCGGGAAGTACTCCGAAATTGAGAAGGCATATGCACTCGGTCAGTTACATCCGCAGGATCTCAAGGACAGTGTCGCCAAGGCTCTTACTGGAAGACTCGAAGGAGTCCGAAAAGAACTCGACAAAGATCCAGACCTCCTAAGGCGTGTCTCGGCCATGGAGATCACCCGGTAGGACTTCGGCGTGAATTGAGCGCTGAAGAGAGGCGGCTAGACGCCGTCAAAGGACTCATCGAGAAGGTTGCAGCCAACTCAAAACGAGGAGTTCCTGTAATCGTCGAGGGCCCCAATGATGTCAAGGTACTACGTAGGCTGGGAATCGTAGGACCGCTCTTCTGCGCGAAGTCCCGACGCCTGGGACTAGTTGATTTTCTCGACTCGATCGCAACTCACTCCGAAGTGATCATACTGACAGACTTCGACAAGGAAGGCCGAGCGCTCGCTTGGCGCCTACGCAGAGACCTCTCTCAGATGCGTGTCAAGGCAAACGTCGAAATCTGGAAGCAATTGAAAGCGCTTATTCGCTCTGAGATTGTTGGAATTGAGAATCTAGAGAGTTACCTAGATAGGCACACTGCAAGGTTGGTTGCGTCGATGAGGCGAGATTCGCCAGCTAGAGTGTCTTCGTCATGATCTCTATCATGTCGACGAGCCGGTTTGTGTAGCCCCACTCGTTATCGTACCAAGCAAGGATCTTAGCCATCCTACCGTCAAGCACCATCGTGGACAATCCGTCGATTATGCATGAATGTGGGTTTCCGATGATGTCTATCGATACTAGGGGCTCCTCAGAGTATTCCAGAATGCGCTTAAGCGGGCCATCAGCTGCAGCCTTAAAGGCACGATTGATTGTCTCAGATGTGGCGTCCTTCTGCAGTTCTGCCACGAAATCAACCAGTGATCCGTCCGGTACTGGTACTCGATATGCTAAGCCGTTGATCTTTCCCTTCAATTCCGGAAAGATCTCTGTTATCGCTTTCGTCGCACCTGTCGTGGTCGGTATGATGGAAAGGGCAGCTGCGCGTGCACGTCTGAGGTCTCTGTGAGGAAGGTCCAGAATCCTCTGATCATTCGTGTAGGCATGTGCGGTGCTCATGAGTCCCCGCAGCACGCCGAAATTCTCGTGAAGCACCTTCACGACGGGCGTCAAGCAGTTTGTAGTGCATGACGCCAGCGAGATGATGTTGTGAGCCTTTGGATCATACTTGGAATCGTTGATTCCGGGCACAATGGTGACGTCGGGATTCGATGCCGGTGCTGAAATCAACACTTTCTTGGCTCCTGCCTTGAGATGTTTCGACACTTGTTCTCTGTCAGTGAAGAGCCCCGTGGATTCCAGCACGACATCGACGCCAAGCTTGGACCAGGGCAATTCTCCGGGGTCTCTGTGAGCTAGGACGGCTATCTCTTTGCCATCGACGGAGAAACCGTTCGGAACGAGCTTCACGTCAGCATTGAATCTGCCGAAGACGGAATCATACTTTAGAAGGTGAGCGAGTGTCTTTGCATCAGCCACGTCGTTTACTGCAACGATCTCAGCGTTCATCTTCGATTGCTTGAACACCCGGACAAAGGCTCTACCAATCCTACCGAACCCGTTTATCCCGATCTTGACAGCCACCTTATCCCACCGTTTCCCGTAGGGGGAACCAGCCTTTCTCTTAAAACCGTTTCACAGTAGCCACTAGCCAAGGCGATACGGTAGGTTTTCGGCGATGAGCAAACGTTTATCAGCAGTTGTGGGGCTAGCGTTGCTCAAGCTGACGCGCGAAAGCGCTTACAGACTTCACTTTCCTTCAAACCGCACAACTGGTGCTTCACTTGAAAGGGAGAACGCTACGGAGGAGTAGTAGGTTGACTCGTATGCGTATCCGCGTCTGTGACGGAGGTTCACTATCAATTGGGAACAGAAGGTCAATTCGCACTCACCACGAAGTACGTCGTATTAGCGACGTTCGAAGTGGAAGGAGTCGTTGAGAAACCCGACGTGATCGGCGCGATCTTCGGGCAAACTGAAGGCCTGTTTGGGCCTGACTTGGATCTAAGAGAACTTCAGAAGAGCGGAAGAGTAGGAAGAATAGAAATCCAGCTAGAATCCAAACAAGACAGAACCTTTGGAACTATACTCATCCCGTCGAGCCTGGACAAGGTTTCCACTGCAATAATCGCAGCAGCGATCGAGAGTGTCGACCGAATCGGGCCATGCACAGCGAAAGTCAAGCTTGAGAAAGTCGAGGATGTCCGCGAGGAGAAGAGGAAGGTAATCCTCGACAAGGCCAAGGAGATCCTCAAGAAATGGGTAATTGAGGGCTCTCCAAGCACGGACGAGATGGTCAAAGAAGTCTCAGGTGCAATCAGATCAGCAGAGATAGTCGAATATGGCCCCGACAGAGTCCCTGCCGGACCAGAAGTGCAACAGAGTGGCTCGGTGATAGTAGTTGAGGGGCGAGCGGACGTCCTCAATCTGCTGAGATGTGGAATCAAGAACTCAGTGGCCATAGAGGGCACGAAGATCCCTCAGACAATCATCACTCTCTCAAAGAACAAGGAGGTCACCGCTTTCCTCGACGGAGACAGAGGCGGAGACCTAATACTCAAGGAACTTGACCAAGTTGTGGAACTGGACTACCTCACAAGAGCTCCGGCAGGAAAAGAGGTTGAGGAACTTACCCCCAAGGAGATAATGAAGGCCCTTCGAGAACGTGTCCCACATGGTGCACCCAAGCCTGAGGTGAAGCCGACCCCAGAGGTCAGAGTGTCTCTACCTCAAACGATCATCCAGAGAGCACAGGAGCTGAGAGGGACCCTTGAAGCGGCTGTCTTCGACGAATCCACAAAAGAGATCGCCCATCTTCCGGTCAGCGAACTCGCCAATCAACTGCCAACAATAGAAGCGGCCCACACTCTCGTCTTTGACGGAGTCATAACACAGCGTATACTCGATGTTGCGGATCAGAAGAAGATCAAGTTCGTAGTCGGTGACAGGCTCTCAGAGATAGCTAAGAGACCCTCGGGGCTGCAGATACTGACGCTGTCGGATCTTGCGGCTAGGTAGCTACAAAAGCAATCGTTGTCTTCCTAGCAGCAACTGATCTTGGCCCGATCTTGAACACTTCGAGTACTCGACCAGCTGAAGGGACGATCCGGTTTGAGACATAGTACTCCACGTCCACTTCGTCAGGTGGAACTGTGAAGTGGGGTTGAGCTTTCTCGTACAACTTCTCACCTTTCCTCGTGATGACATAGCCGATCTTTCCTCCGGGCAGAAGCTCTCTGCAATAGCCGAGATACTTCTTCGCGACCTCTACGTGAGGCGCTCTGACATTTTGCTCCTCTATTGGCTTGGTCAGGCTCTTCCACATGACGACTTCCGGGATTGAGAGGAAGAAACTAAGGTTCTTCAAGGCAGCATGCCTCTACTGGTTCCCCGATGATTCAGTTCGTCGCACCAGAACCCATGCGTCTTCCCCATCCGAATAGTAGCGCTTGATCTCTGAGGATTTCCGGAACCCCATCTGCTCATAGAATGCGATCGCCGGCTCGTTGCCCTTACGTACCTCAAGATGGATCACGCTGATTCCCTCTTGAACGAGTCTGCTTGTTACTGCGGACAGCAGTGCCGAACCTATGCCTTTTCGCCTGTGGTTTGATGCTACCGCGACCGAAATGACGTGCCCACCTTGTTTGTCTGTAGCTGCAACGGCGTATCCTACAATCTCTTGGCCAACGGTGGCAACAAAGAATGAGTCCCGCTCGTTCGCAATCAGATCCTCCAGCAGGACACGGGGGTACGGGTCTTGGAAACATCCTATCTCGACAACATGGACGCCGTTGCCGTCTGATGTTTCTGCTTGACGAATCAGGAATGACAACCAGACCCGCGCTGCTCGAATCTCATTCTGAGCGGGCTAAGATGAAAGTACCGCTTGCTCGCCACCAACCAGACCCTTGCCAACTGGGACCTGTGGCCCTTTCTTCCCTCAGACTCGGTCCAATTGCTCATCCATTTGGGGTGAAACGAACTGCCGCGTGCATCCTACAAAACTATAATAAACGGTTCTGGGTCGTACGCTACGACTCGCCGTTAGGAAGGAGGAAGCGACCATTTCGGAGAAACGTGTTGAACGTTGGGGAATAGCCAACATATACTCCTCGTTCAACAACACGTTAGTTCACATAACTGATCTCGCCGGAGCGGAGACTGTCGCCCGAAGTTCGGGAGGACAGCACGTGAAGGCAGATAGGCTTCAGGGTTCACCCTACGCGGCGATGCAGTCTGCGGGAGCTGCCGCGAGAACGGCTAAGGATAGAGGAATCACTGCTCTTCATATTCGAGTACGAGCGCCGGGGGGCCATGGTGCACGGACACCAGGCCCAGGTGCGCAAGCAGCAATACGTATGCTGGCTCGAGCCGGGTTCAGGATCGGTAGGATTGAAGATGTGACTCCTGTTCCACATGACGGAACACGCCGACCTGGCGGGCGCAGAGGAAGACGCGTCTAGTTCTCATTATCCGAATCTGCGTGATGATGCTAAAGGACACAGCTACTGCAAGTTGGCGAGGTCAGAGCAACAGCCATCAATGCTGTCAGAATCTATCACGAGTCAGAGTATGTAGCAAAACCTAATCTGTACCGATGCTTTCTCAGGCGCATTCCAATCGGATGTGAGCCCGTGACACGAACCGAGCGTAGAGGATTCTCAGGGGGCTCAGACCAAGGACTCGAGACGAGTCTGCGGGAGATTCGGAACCAAAAATTGGCGATAGTCGGTGTGGGGAACCGGCTGAAGGGCGACGACTTTGCGGGCTCACTTGTGCTGAAGAAGCTGAAGAGTAAGCTCGTCCAAGGTCGGGGACTGCTTCTCTTGGATGCAGATGCAGCACCAGAGAATTTCACTGAGGAGGTACGCGCCTTCGGCCCTGATGCAGTAGTCTTCGTTGATAGCGCTTTGATGGGATACTCCCCTGGCACAGTCAAGCTGGTGGATCTGCAGGAAACCGAGTACCCGTATTTCTCGACACACAATGTGCCACTGAAGCTTCTGAGCAGAGTAATGGGGGATATACGTCGCTCATTCCTCTTGGGGATTGAGCCCAAGACCACGGAGTTCGGCGAGGAGATGTCGAGCGAGGTGAAGCTTGCATGTGAATCCGTCGTCCAGGCAGTCCACAATGTCCTGACAGAAGAGGTGGAGATTTGCCGTGTTTGATCTGATTGTGGTAGCGGTTCTAGCAGTTGTTGTGTTCGTTGTTCTGCTGCTGTACTATCTTGCAGGGTTCTTTGGCAGGACGACTCATGGAGAGGGACCGAAATACGAAGCCTTCTCGGGAGGCGAGGAGATACCCCCTGCACGAGGCAAGTATCACTCGGAACTGTTCGTCTATGCAGCACTCTTTGTTGTGTTCGAGGTTGTCACACTGCTGGTTGCAGGTTCGCTGAGACTGCATAGCTATCTTTGGCCTCTCTCATTCGTTGTCGCCGGGGGTATCTCACTGACGGTTGTGATGCTCTGGTTCATCGGGACAGGAGGCGCAGAACTTGCCTAGTCGACTCTCCACTTGGGCGAGGACGCGATCGCCTTGGCTCTTCCACGTAAATGCATGTTCCTGCAACGGATGCGACATCGAACTTGTGGCAGCATTGACGCCAAGATACGATGCGGAGAGATTCGGAGCAGTGCTAGTTCCGAGTCCGCGTCATGCGGATGTCTTGGTCGTCACAGGAGTGGCGAGTCCTCAGACAAAAGATCGGCTCATTCGTGTCTATGAACAGATGCCGGAGCCCAAGTACGTGTTGGCGCTTGGTGCATGTGCCTGTTCCGGAGGCGTCTTCAGAGGATGCTACAATGCTGGACAAGGCATTGAAGGCGTACTGCCTGTCGACATGTTTGTTCCCGGATGCCCGCCGAAGCCTGAGGGTATCCTGTATGGTCTCATTCAACTGCTGAACAAGGTGAAAGGTCACGACAAGTCAGAGTAAGGATCTAGCTAGACGCATCGAGGAGTCCCTAACGAGGCTAGGTGCTCAGGTGCAATCCTCGACGAAAGACGCAACGACAATAGTGGTTCCTCCCGAGCACCTGAGGTCTGCTATCAAGACGATTGCTGAGGAATTTGGCGTATCCCACCTTTCGGCTATGACCGGACTAGACTCCGGCGACAGGATTGACGTAGTCTATCATTTCTGGAAGGGAGACGTCATCGCCTCGATCAAGACACCTGTCCCGAAATCCAGCAAACACGCGCCTTCAATCGTAGGCATTGTGCCGGGTGCAATCCTCTACGAAATGGAGGTACATGACATGTTTGGAGTAGTCTTCGACGAAAACCCGTGGATGGATAGACGACTTCTGCTTCCGGACAACTACCCGCAGGATCTGCCGCCGCCTCTTCTGAAGGACACCAAACCAGCGGATATTCGAAAGGCTGTTGGAGTTGAACGCTAGTGGGTGAACCTGGAGAGTCCCGTAAAGAGGCAAGCGCCGGCCTCGTTCAGTATTCGACCGAGAACCTCGTCCCATTTGGTCCTATCCACCCTGCGTTGAAGGAGCCTGAGTACTTCAAGCTCTATCTCAGGGGCGAGACGATAGTTGATGTCATACCGAGGATAGGATACGTCCATCGAGGGTTGGAGAAAGCGGCTGAGCAGAGGCGTTGGACGCAGAACACGTACATGTTCGAGAGAACCTGCGGTATCTGCAGTTTCGCTCACAGCCTCGCATACGTTCAAGCAGTCGAGGGCTTAACCACTTACGAGATCCCGGAGCGAGCGCTCTACATCAGGCTGATCGTGGCTGAGCTGGAGAGGATTCACAGCCACCTGCTCTGGGCCGGCCTGCTGGGTCACTGGGCTGGATTTGACACACTCTTCATGTGGGTATGGCGAGACAGAGAAATCGTTCTGGATCTCATGGAAGCTGTCGCGGGGAACCGTGTACACAAGTCTCTCGCAACGATCGCCGGAGTCAAGAAGGATATCCCCGACAGCATGAAGAGCAAGATCGTGGAGAGAACGAAGCATCTCACTGATCGAGCATACTTCTACAAGGGAATAGTGGATACTGAGAGCACGCTTCTGATGCGCACTCGCAAGGTTGGAAACCTGAAAGCAGAGATGGCTCAGAAACTCTGTGCAGTTGGGCCACTCGTTCGCGCTGCAGGGGTTCCGAGGGACGTACGGGCCGACGATCCGTATGCAGCGTATGGTGATGTGCCCCTTGATGTGGTCACGAGAAATGACGGTGATGTCTACTCTCTGTTACATGTCCGGCTGGACGAGATTGTCACGTCGGCCAACGCCATCGATTACGCTCTTGAGCACATGCCAAAAGGGCCCATCAGGCTGAAGATTCCACCAACGATCCCGGCTGGTGAGTATTCGACTCACATAGAGGCACCAAGGGGCGAGCTGTTCTACTTTGTCAAATCGAGTGGAACCGCGATCCCTGAACGCGTGAAGGCAAGGACACCGACTCTCGCGAACCTGCCAACGGCACTTGAACTCTTGAAAGGTTACACAATGGCTGACGTGCCAGTTGTGTTGACCGCAATCGATCCTTGCTTCGGCTGCATGGACAGACTCTCATTCGTCGATCTGGACTCGCAGAAGAAGTGGAGCTGGACAGGCGAGCAGCTCAGAGAATACGGCATCAAACACTACTTCCCGGAGAGGAATGCATGATGCTAGTCGAACTGCTTGAAGCTCTCATATTTCCAGGTTTTCTCTTCACCATCGGGCTTGGCTTTCTGTTCGACTGGCTCGAGAGAAAGGTCGGGGCACACATGCAAGGAAGGATCGGACCCCTCGTCGCTGGCCCTCACGGACTCTTCCAGCCAGTTGCGGACTTCCTCAAGTTGTTATACAAGGAGGAGATCGTGCCAAGCTTCGCGGACGTCGCGATCTACAGGATCGCTCCCTCGCTCTTTTTCCTTGCGCCCATTTTAGGAATGCTATTCGTGCCCGTTATTGGCACCAAGGCTGTCGCTACTTTCGACATGGACTTGCTGTTCGTGGTCTTTCTCCTTGCATATTCTGCATTCGTGGTGGTGATTCTGAGTTTCTCATCGGCGAGCGGCTACACCACAGTGGCTTCCGGCAGGCTCGTTCTCCAGTACGTAAGCTACGAAATCCCGCTGGTAATCGCGACTATCACGGCCGCAGTATTCTCTGGCAGTCTTTCACTGGCCGGTATCGTGGAAAGCCAATCACGCGTATGGAATGTCTTGTACATGCCGTTCAGCTTCATCGTGTACATCGTCGCGATGATGGCAGAGCTCGAGAAGCCTCCCTTCGACATACCGAGTGCGAAGACCGAAATCGTCGCGGGCTGGTTGACCGAATTCTCTGGCAGGTCCTTGGCTTTTCTGAAGCTCACGAAAGAAGTGAGTTTGGTCTTCGGTGGCGGCCTTGCTGTGGCGCTTTTCCTTGGAGGGCCTCTTGGCCCAATGCCTGCGAACTCAGTGCTTGTTCCCGTCGTCTATGGGACCTACTTCCTGCTGAAGCTGCTGGCGATTGTCTTCTTGGTCTTCGTACTGCGGACGGCTTTGGCCAGATTGAAGATTGCTCAAGCAGCTGAGCTGTTCTGGAAGATACTTACTCCCCTTGCACTGGCGCAATTGGCCTTGGTTATTGTGCTCAAAGGAGTCTAGCATCATGCCGAAGAAGATTGGTTCCGCAATTCCAGAGATGATCCGGTGTATGATCAAGAAGCCTGACACCGAGGCCTATCCCTTCACCAAGATCACCTTGCCTGAGACCTATCGTGGGAAACTGGACATTGACCCTGCGAAGTGTACGGGGTGCAGCATCTGTGCGTATGTCTGTCCAGCGGCAGTCATCACGATGGTGGATCTCGGCAAGAGGAAGGTCGGCGAGAAGGAACTACCTGTCAAGAGGCCGAAGTTTGACCTTTTCGCATGCATCTTCTGCGGCGAATGCGTTGAGAACTGCCCGTTCGGCGCACTGGAATTCACGAAGAACTTCGAGATGGCCACACCACAGAGAGAGACTCTTGTCATGAAGAAGGCTCTTGAGATATGACAACTGCGCTTACAATCATATTCGCCACACTTCTGATAGTAGTGACTCTCTCAGCTCTCGTGATCAAGCGGCTCGTCTACTCGCTAATCATGCTGTTCTTCTCCGGTCTTCTCCTAGGCGCAATCTTCCTCATCTACGGTGCTTCGTATGCAGGGCTTTTCCAGATCATAACCTTCGCCGGTGCGGTGTCGGTGATGTTCATGGTCATACTGATGCTGGTCGGAGGAGAGCTCTTGCCAACAGGCCCAAGATTCTCACGCGAACAACTAGTTGGCTGCATACTTGCAGCTGCAGGATTCCTAGTCGTTACTATCATACTCTGGCAGTCCAGCGGCTCATTGGTACGAATAGACGAGGGAACGGTAACGCAGGGACTCGGCACGTTTGGCAATGACCCGCTGACATTTCTCTGGTCCTTCCGATCCTGGGACGTCTTGTTCCTTATCCTTCTGGTTTCCGCGACGCTTGCAGGAATAGTGAACCTATTCTCAAAGGAGGCCAGTGAAGATTGATTGAACAACAGATCCTTCAGGTCACTGCGGCTGCCATGTTTTTCATAGGGCTCGCAGGAATGGCAGTCAGCCGGAATCTTGTCAAGGTCATCATGTCATTCCAAGTTGTACTGTTCGGCGTGAACTTGGCACTGTTCGCATCCGGCCTAGGTCCACTCGGTCCATCATTGTTCTCGACAACTCTGCTGGTGCTTTCAATCTCGATCGGGGCAAGCGTCGAGGCACTCGCGCTTTCACTAACAGTATTTGTCTACCGGCATTACGGCACACTCAACCCGTGGGAAATCCGGAGGCTCAGACATTGAATCCATACTATGCAGAATGGCTAGTCTGGCT
>JALHTB010000107.1 GCA_022865625.1 Candidatus Bathyarchaeota archaeon | reverse complement strand
GGTCCCTTGGTGCGGGCATCGCAATTTGAACCGTCGTCGTTCATCTATTTGCGTGTGCGCACCAGCCAAAGGCATACATGAAGAACAAGCGTCTCTAACGTGAAAGTGTGTGATAGTTGAGTCTATTGATCATTCTCTGCTGACAGACGATCCAGTCCCGAAGTGCGTCACGGTCTCGGCGAGGCTGGAGAGGAAACTCTCCACTTCCTGAACAGTGTTGAAGTGCACGAGGCTGGCGCGAATCCCGATGGACTTCCCATATGTCTTTAGAGTTCTAGAATAGAAGCCCCCGCCGTCTTCAGCCAGAAGGGCAATTGCATGCTTGTTCCAGAAATACTCAGCCACCTTTTCCGGGTCTGCGCCAACAATGTTGAAAGTGAAAGTCGGAACACGCAAGTGTGCTTTGGCTGGGTCCTTCACTCCATAAACCTCCAATTCCCTGATCGCTTGCATGCCCTTGACTTGATTTCTCCCACCAAGCATGGCAACCGAGAGTGTCCGTTCATACTTTTCGATCCATGACATGGCCGCTTTGAGAAGTCGTCTTCTCCCAGCGTAGCTGGAAATCTCGTCTCGAACCTCCTGTTCCACTATACTCCCTAGCCAACTGAGATAATCCATGACGGTCGTGATCGAGGCGAAGAGGGCTTGATCGCGTGTGCCAAGTTCCCACTTCTCCGGTCCGTGATCCGGCGCAGGAAGCACCTTGTACGGTTTCAGAGTCTCTAGCAGGTCTCTTCGACCAAACATGAAGCTCCCACGTCTGCCGAACAGCTTGTAGGCCGAGAAGACAACGAAGTCGAAAGCAACCTGCTGTAAGTCAACCGGAACATGGGCGACTGTGTGGACTGCATCCAGAACCGTGTAGGCGCCTACTTTCTTGCTGATCTCTAGGACTTGCTTCAGTGGTGTTTTCGAGCCTAGCACGTTCGAGACTCCTGCAACGGTGACGATTCTTGTTTTCTCATCGACCAGTCTCGCGAGATGAGACAGATCCAGTAGCCCGTCCTCAGGATTGAATCGTGCGAATCTGACTTCCTTGACAACCTGTCTGCGTTGAAGTTCTAGCCAGGGGCTGAGGTTTGCGTGGTGCTCGTATTCTGTAGCGACAATGTTCTCGTCTCCTGACATCACCTTTCCAAGGGCGTAGCTGAGATGAAAGAGCAGGTTTGTAGCTGACTCACCAGAGACGATGCAGTCTTCTGAAGGTGCGTTCAGGAAATCACTTACTGATCTTCTGCCTTCAAGTATGACATCCTGGTTCTTCTTCGATTCCCATGATGGGCCACCGACATTCGCGGAGCAATCCAAGCGAGCTTTTGCTTCGGCCTCTGCAACCCTCTGCAGGACCAGTGATCCAGCTGCGTTTTCGAAAAAGATCCTGCGTCTCCCATTCGCGTCAGTTTCAGCACGGGGAAACTCTTTCCTGATGTTTTGAAGAAGTTCGTTGATCATGACGTTTCCCTGTGAAGCTGCGTTTTTCTCCCTTGTCACTTCCAACTACCTGCCGGCAGATGAATCCAAATTCCCGGCAAATCATTTAAGCCATCTCATGAGTCGCACCCAAGGCTGACCATCAGGTCAACTTCTATAGGATTGGGCCGTCCGCGTGTACACCCTTCTATCTCCTCCTTGAAGATGCTCCATAGGCGATGCATCATTTGTCGAAATCCCCATTTCTCAGGCCCTGGTCCACAGCCGAGAATCGCGGGCGAGAAGAATGGACAAGGCTGCATCTGGCGAGCGGACGAGAGGTACCTCTGATGCGGTCAATGGAATCACTTTGAAGGTGCTGATGAGGTTCGTGGTCTTCATAGCCCGCATGCTCTTGATCTTGTTCGTCACAGCGGGTCGACTTGATTGTATGATGGGATGGGTCTATACTGCGGTCTTTGTTCTCTGCGCTTCCAGTAGCTCCGGGTAGACGCCAGCTCTCTTTCTGACACTCTTCTTGGTCAACCTCAACACACCCATGGAACCCACCGTGCACTCGATGTACAGTAGGCTCCTCGAAACAAAATCGGAAGTTAGGCTCTGCCTAGCCTAGACGAACCAAGGCTGGGACAGAATTTCCAGAAACAAGACGCACATCATATCCTCAGCCTCCTAGCGACCGAACGCATCCACTTGACATTATTAGACTTCCGCTTGAGTGCTCTGTTCGGTTTGTGGCTGTTCGGAATCGGCTGGTTTAATGGCTACCCAAAGCTCCCATCGCTAGATCTTATCCCCTTCTTTGTTCGTTTAAGGTTTCGTAGGTTAGTGCCGATCAGGAGAAATATCGAAATTAGGGTTGCAGAGACCGCAGCTATATCGTGTGCCATGATGCCGATCCATTTCAGGTCAGCATAGACCATCATGGGCCAGAACGGGACTACGAGCAGTATTGAAATGATGGGGCTGAAGACCACGTTCCTCCCAACGATGCGAATGAAGACTTCAGCGGTGGTCCAGTAGGCAACCCCACCGATCACATAGGCGATGGCTGCAATCCCTAGGATCTTGATAACCCCTTTATAGATACTCAAGTATCCCCCTCCTCTAGGGATGCTCACTGTTTACTCAATCCTCAATGTTCCCGTTCAACTTTTGAGAAGCTCGCTATGAAGCGTGTGCCGCATAAGGATTGTCCAACAAAGCGCATGAGCCGCCGACACCGAACAGAAACCTAAAACCGCCGATTAGCGAACAGAGCCCGCTTGAGACATGCCCAAGACTCGCCATTAGTCTCGGACGATAGGAGCTGTCATGCAACGTGGCCCGCCAAACCCGCGAATGAGCTCCGACCCCTCGATCTCCATGAAATCAACACCGTTCTCAGAGAGCTCCCGTCTTACTCTTGCGTTGCCAGCGTAGCCGACAACCTTGCGAGAACCTATGGCTATGACATTCGTGGCACGCTTTTGCCTCTCGTAATCCGTGACTTCAATCAGCCTCATTCCGCTCGCGTTCAGGAACTCAAGGAATCTAAGACGTTTACTCGGTCTGCCTTTCTCGAAGACGGAGGCTGTGCCTCGCAGAGACCGTGCGTGGACCACAGCCAAGTCTCGATCAATAACCATCATCGTTCCGTCAAGATGAAGAACCCAAGAAGGCAGTTGCACTGCGACCACTCTGCAGAGTCCCGATTTGGTCGTAGTCGTCGTCAGTTCTCGAAGACCTCCTTTGTTGGTTCTGTTTCCAACTCCGAGGAGCATCGTGTCGTCGTCGAAGAAGACTAGATCTCCGCCTTCAATCGTTGCTGGTGCTTGGGTCTTCATTAGCATCGGAATAGCGAGCTGTCGGAGAGTAGCTTCGACAATCTTTGTCTCGTTTCGTCTTACAGGGTTTCCCATCCTCGCTAGGACATATCCTGCCCGAGTGACAGCGACTGTGTCTCGGGTGTAGACCAAGTTCGGTAGCCGCTCAATCGAGTTGAGCAACTCGGGCTGTTGTCGCAATACCTCGGTGACCAAGACTACGTTGACTCCCTCAGAACGGAGGACATCGATGAAACGCTCATGCTGTCTTCGAAATTCCTCTGGGTCAACAGCATCTGCGAATAGGTATCTCTCATATTCCTGTGGGCTGACTAGGTCAAGCTCTTTGCCTGGAGCGTGCATGAGCACAGTGCGGAGACGACCATATTCCGGGTAGCACAATCCCAATCCTTAGTAGACCTTCTTGGGTATGCAAATGGCGACTCTCGTCGGAACCGTATAAAACATAACCCAGTTCTTCGTCATTTGCTCCCTTAAAGACAGGAGACTGAACTGTGGCCAAGACAAGAGCGCGAAGATTCACTGTCCTGCTTACCTTCGACTTCGATGCTGACAGCTCTGTTAGAGGCCCCTACAGTGGACTTGCAGACGAACCGGTCGCGCGTAGCAAGGGGCAGTTCGGCCCCAAAGTAGGGCTCCCTAGAATCCTGGATCTCCTCGACAAGTACTTGATCAAGTCAACTTTCTTCGTGCCCGGCTGGACAGCTGAGACCTATCCTGAGAGTGTGAAAGAGATTGTGCGACGGGGACACGAGGTTGGAGTCCACGGCTACAAGCATGAGAACCTAGCCCAGCTCAATTCACAGAAGGATGAGACTGAAATTCTCAGGAAATCGCTCGATCGGCTACAAGCGGTAGTTGGTCAGAAGCCAGTAGGTTTCAGAGCACCAGACTGGGAGTTCAGCCCTTACACGATTGAGAATCTCCTAAAGTTCAACCTCAAGTATGATAGCAGTCTCATGGATGATGAGAGGCCATACGTGATCAAGTATCAGGGAAAGTCGACTGGAATGGTGGAGCTTCCCGTCTCATGGTTATTGGATGACTGGAGTGTCTTCGAGGTACATCGAAGGCCTCCCAGTGAGGCCTTTAATGCGTGGATGCAAGAGTTCAACACGCTCTATGCGGCTAATGTACCCTATTTCAATCTCACAATGCATCCGCAAACCATTGGAAGGGCGTCAAGAACTGCAATGCTTGAAACTCTCATAAAGACGATGAGAAGAAAGAAAGGCGTCAGATTCTCGCGATGCATAGACCTCGCAAGCGAAACCGCAGATGGATGAACGACCTAATCGCACATGCAACTCGCCAACGGGTGGTTTCAAGTGTCAGCGGGTTACCTCGAGGGAGAAAGGCTAGCAAGAATCTCAGTCTGGACTCTTGTCGGACTCGGGGTAATCGAGATCCTGTTGGGACAGTACACGGGAAGCATTGGCCTAACAGCAGACGGTCTGGACTCCGTGTCTGACGGTTTTGTCTCATCCATGGTGTGGCTGGGCCTCAAGATGTCCCGAAAGGCACCAGACGAGAAATTCCACTTCGGCTACCATAAGGTCGAAAGCTTGGTAGCATTCGTGACATCAATCGGACTAATGGGCCTCGGAGGCATCGTCCTCTACAGATCCTATCTTGCCTTTCTCGAGCCCAAACCTCTCACGTTCCCAATCCTGGCGATGGCCGCTCTACTAGTCGCAGGGACTGTTTCTCTTCACAGAGCCTTTCAAATGAGAAGAATCGCGAAGAAGTACAACCTGTCATCTCTTCGACTGGATGCGCTCAATGCCATCAAGGACGGTTCAGCTTCTTTTCTGGTCTTCTTTGCAGTGCTTGGCTCTTCGCTTGGCTTCCATCAAATGGATGCAATCGGAGGAATGGCTGTGGGAGTTTTCATCCTCGTCGTCTCCTACGTTGTCCTAAAAGAAACCGCATTGGTACTGCTCGACGCCTACCACAATCCCCAACTTGTAGAAGAGATTAGAGGAATCGTTGAAAGTACCGACGGAGTGACAGTGAAGGACATACTCCTAAGGGCCTCCGGGCCATACGTACACTCCGAGATACACATAGAAATCGACAGGACCATGACGGTGGGCAGACTAGATGAAATCAAATCCCAAATCGAGAACACAGTGAAGGACAAGCTCATTGGTGTCCAAAGAGTAATCGTCTCAGCAAGAGCACGTCCGGCTGAAGACTCACTGAGAAACTAGGATTCTGGAATCTAGGCAGAATATGCTCCGCCTTCGTTGTCGGCAGTTCACCTGCTTCGTCGAAGCTCAGCTAGGGCTTCGCTTGTGCGTTCGAGGGCAGTCTGCAGTCTCTCCCTGGATGTGGCGAATGACAATCTGATGAAACCCTCGCCGCGTTCGCCGAATGAATCTCCTGGTACGACCGCAACTTTGGATCTGTCAAGCAGTCTCATGGCAAGCTCTTGGGACTTCAGCCCGAAGGATGAGATGTTTGGAAAGGCGTAGAAAGTGCCTCTAGGTGAGAAACATGAGATTTCGTCAATCTTTGCCAGTTCGCGCACAACTATGTCACGTCGCAACTGGTACTCTTGAACCATTTCTCTGACAATCTTGTCGGTCCTTTCATCTCGTAAGGCAAGTGCAGCAGCTCGCTGTGCAAATGTGCAGGCTCCTGTGACCAAGTGGCCATGGATTGTCGTCACAGCCTTTGTAATGCTACGTGGGGCAGTCAAGTAGCCGAGACGCCAACCGGTCATTGCCATTGCCTTTGAGAAACCGTTGATCGTGATAGCAAATTCCTTCATTCCAGAGAATGATGCGATGCTGAAATGTCTTTCACCATCGAAAACTATTCTCTCATAGATCTCGTCGGATAAAACCAGGAACTTCCTCCGCTTTGCGAGTTCGGCTATGGCCTCAAGCTCGGACTTGCTCATCACGTTGCCGATGGGATTGTTTGGGGAGTTGATTATCAGCATCTTCGTCCTGTTGCTGATGATTCTTTCAAGACGATCTGGCGATATACGGAAACCCTCAGACTCGCTCAGAGGGAGATAGATTGGCTTGGCTCCGGCGAGTTCAATGCATGGAACGTAGCTCACCCAACAAGGATCAGGCACTATTACCTCGTCGCCGGGACTCAGAGTCGCCATTATGGTAGCAAAGATGGCTTCCTTGGCGCCGACTGTGACCACGATCTCTGAGGCTGGATCTGCGTCAATGTTGTTCTCGCGTTTGAGCTTGTCCGCGATTGCCTCTCGGAGTTCTAGGAGCCCTGCTGAGTCTGGGTAGAACGTGTACCCTTCATCGAGAGCCTGCTTTGCATAAGCTCGGATGTGCTCCGGGGTTACGAAGTCTGGCTCGCCGGCTGAGAGGCTTATCACATCCTCTCCAGCCCGCTTCAACGCCTTGACTCGATCTAGTATCTGTAATGTTGCCGAAGGTTTGACTCCAGGCCTGTCTGCTACGAAACTCATCTTCTCACCATTCCTTGTTGTCCGGGGACGTTATCGAGAACATTCCCTGACATTCATCATGCGAGACTACTACAAGCTCGCTCCCGTTGAGAGCTGAACCAGTTATTAGTTTTCCAACTTCAACTATACTTGCTCTTTCGTCTTCACGCTTCTTGCCACAATCTGAAGATCATAGTCTATGTAGATCCTGAGGAAACAACCCCAAGCCCAACGTGTTGGCTCAACGGTGTGATCAGAAAGTCTTGGAGAATGACTACTCGATGATTGCCAGTACCTGGCGCATCCCCACAGACTCGCCTTCTCTAACATTGATCTGCTTGAGCGCTCCGGCCTTGCTGGCACGCAACTCGTTCTGCATTTTCATCGCCTCAAGGATGAGAACCACTTCACCCACTTCGACCCGATCTCCAACCTTCTTCAGCACCTTGACAATCAAGCCCGGCATGATGGCTATGATCGCACCGGCCTCAGCAGCAGTTGACAATGTGGTCGCTTTCCGTGCCTTGCGTGGCTTCTGTTCTTCTAGTCCTATGATCTCAAACGGGTAGGTTACTCCGTCTACTGTAGCTGTGTTCCCGCTGATCTCGACGGTGTGGGTGTTGCCTTGTACAGTGACCGAGTCGCCTTCGCTCGCGCATGAGAACTCTTGTCCATCAACTAGTAACAGGTTGCCTTGGTGTTCAATCTCGTATGGCACTGCATCCAGCACTAGCTTGAACTTCTCTACCATTGCCGCCGCCCTGTGGCTTGGCCTAGTCGGTTCGCCGTCTTCCATGGAGAAACTCGACCGGCCTGTGGTATAGTCATCTTGGGCTTAGTTGTGGAGCGTTGCTCGAAGACCATCGCCGCGATGGCTGCAGCCAGCTCTCTTCTGCCGTCCAATCCTTTAGCGCGTTTTTCCAAGAACAGGCGTCCTACTTGCGGAAACAATGCGTAGCATAGGACGTCTTCTTCCGACTTTGCTAGATCGCCGATCTCTTCCCTCGCCTTTTCCCATCCTGGGGGGAGGACGTCTGCCGGTCGGCAGGTGATCGGTTCCTCGTCTCCAATGGCCTTGCGCTGCAGCTCGCGATTGACCGGGGCGGGTGGTTTCCCGTAGTTGCCCCGAATGTACTCCTTTACTTCTTCAGGGATCACCTTGTAACGTTCTCCCAATAGCACATTCAGTGTTGCCTGTGTGCCAACGATCTGGCTGGAAGGCGTGACCAACGGTGGAAAGCCCAGATCGGCTCGGACTCGTGGGATCTCGTCGAGCACTTCATAGTAGCGGTCCATTGCGCCCTGTTGACGTAGCTGACTGATCAGGTTAGAGAGCATACCGCCAGGCACTTGGAACTGTAACACGTTAACATCTACGCCGCCGATGTCGGCCTCGAAGTTGGCGTATTTCTTGCGAATCTCACCGACTTGGCGTGCAATATCAGCCAAGGCTGCAATGTTCAAGCCTGTATCCCGTTCAGTATCCTTGAGTGTAACCACGAGTGTCTCTGTAGGCGGCTGGGAACAAGAAAGCGCCATTGACGAGATCGCCGTGTCCACGATATCCACGCCGGCCTCCACGGCCTTGAGCAAAGTTGCTGTGCCCATGCCGCTTGTGTAATGCGTATGCAACTGCACTGGGAGGCCCACGTCTTTCTTAAGCGCAGATACCAGCTCATAGGCCGCATAGGGTGATAGCATTCCGGCCATGTCCTTGATGCAAATCGAATCTGCACCTAGGCGAGCTAATTCATGTCCCATTCTCACGAATCCAGGAATGTCGTGTACGGGGCTGATCGTGTAGCAGATCGACGCCTGCACGTGTCCGCCTTCACGTTTTGCAGTCTTCATCGCGAATTCCATGTTACGAATGTCATTGAGGGCGTCAAAGATGCGGAACACGTCTATGCCGTTGCGTCTGGCTGCCACGATAAAGTGCTCAACAATGTCATCCGGATAATGCTTGTAGCCCACAAGATTCTGACCACGCAAGAGCATCTGGAAGGGGGTGTTAGGCATCTCGTGCCTGAGTGTGCGGAGGCGTTCCCACGGATCCTCACTCAGGAATCGCATGGCGCTGTCGAATGTGGCACCGCCCCACATCTCCACTGACCAGTAACCAATCTTGTCCAGCTTTCCAGCGATGGATAACATGTCAGCAGTGCGCAAGCGCGTGGCAAGTAATGATTGGTGCGCATCTCGTAGGAGCGTTTCACAGATCTTTACTGGATTCTTGCCCACTAATGACATCCTCGGCATTCTCAGAGGTAAGCACTACAATGGAATGTTGCCGTGTTTCTTGGGCGGATTGCTGTCCCTCTTGTTCTGCAACATTCGAAGGGCCTCGATCAAGCGGGGCCGGGTTTCCCGCGGTTCGATCACGTCATCGAGATAACCGCGTCCAGCTGCGATGTATGGGTTTGCGAATTTCTCGCGATACATCTTCACGAGCTCAGCGCGTTTTGCAGTTGGGTCCTTTGCTTCAGCGATTTCCCTTCGGAAGACTATGTTCACCGCGCCGTCCGGACCCATTACCGCGATTTCAGCGTTGGGCCAGGCCACGTTGTAGTCGCCACGGATGTGCTTACTGCTCATGACATCGTAAGCGCCGCCGTAGGCTTTCCGTGTGATTACCGTCAGTTTGGGCACAGTGGCCTCACAGTAGGCGTACAGCAGTTTCGCTCCGTGTGCGATGATGGCGCCGTGCTCTTGATCAACACCGGGCAGGAAACCCGGCACGTCTTCAAACGTAACGATCGGTATGTTGAAGGCGTCGCAGAAACGCACGAACCGTGCGCCCTTGATGGAAGACTTGATGTCAAGCACGCCAGCCAAGACAGCGGGTTGATTGGCAACTATCCCCACGCTATGGCCACCCAAGCGCGCGAAGCCAACCACGATGTTTTGTGCAAAGTTCTCGTGGATCTCGAAGAATTCTTCGTTGTCAACGACCATACGAACGATCTCCTTCATGTCGTATGGCTTGCCGGGATCATCCGGTACAACGGTATCGAGTCGTTCATCCATTCGTTGCGGGGCATCATCAGTCTCTAGGTATGGTGGGTCTTCCATGTTGTTTGAGGGCAGGTAGCTGATTAGCTGGCGGATGAGCGACAGAGCTTCGGTCTCATCCTCTGCCATCACATGACAGACCCCGCTCTTCGTGCTGTGCGCCAATGCTCCGCCTAACTCTTCGAATGTCACTTCCTCGCGTGTTACAGCCTTTACCACGTCCGGTCCGGTGATGAACATGTGACTGGAGTTCTTCACCATGAAAATGAAATCCGTCAACGCAGGACTGTAGACGGCGCCGCCCGCGCAGGGTCCCATGATGGCGCTGATCTGCGGTATCACGCCGGACGCCAAGGTATTACGCAAGAAGATGTCTGCGTATCCGCCTAAGCTGACCACGCCCTCTTGGATTCGTGCTCCTCCAGAATCATTCAACCCGATTATCGGTGCGCCATTCTTCATTGCAAGGTCCATCACCTTGCAGACCTTCTCAGCGTGAGCTTCTCCTAAACTGCCTCCGAACACTGTGAAATCTTGGCTGAATACATACACGCATCGTCCGTCAATCGTGCCCCAGCCCGTGACTACACTGTCAGACAGTACCTTCTTCTCACCCATTCCAAAATCCATGGTGCGATGCACGACGAACATGTCCAGCTCGTGAAAGGATCCCTTGTCCAGCAGCGCCTCAATTCGCTCGCGGGCAGTCATCTTGTCTTTGGCATGCTGTGTCTTTATCCTGTCCGCGCCACCGGCCTGTTGAGCTTGCTTTCTCAGCTGACGCAAATAGTCGATCCCATGATCAGCTGGCATGTCGGCGTCTATTGACGACAGGACTAATAAGAGGTGTTTCGTCCCGACCCTGATCGTACCAAGAGTTCTGGAATCGTCCCAAACCCATTGTTCGATGCTTGTGCTCCAGCTGACTATGATGAAAGATTCAAGAACGATGCGCCACAAGAATCATAGGAACAAGGCATTCGCTGACTGGCGGCTATTGTGGGAGTCTTCACGGTGTTCTTCGACGTTGCTTACCAGTCATATCTGCCATCTTTGGTGGATCGAGCTGACCTTGTTGAAGGAAATGCGAAGCTCGAGGTTAGCCAATCGGCGGCTCAGGTTGCCGGCCGTGCACTCGCCGGATTCCTCATTCGAGTGATCGGGGCGGCAAAGGCAATCGCGGTCGATGCGGGAGCTTTCTTGACTTCAGCAGTGGTTCT
>JALHTB010000017.1 GCA_022865625.1 Candidatus Bathyarchaeota archaeon | reverse complement strand
TGAGCAGGCTGAGTCTTAGGTAGAGAGTCAGCGCCCCCGAGCTCCTGAGGAAACTCAGAGGATGCGTCGAATTCAGGGACAAGAACGAAATGCTTTCAGAAATCCGAACTCACAGGGTCGAGCGCAGACTTCTTTGACAGTAGTGGACCTCATGCTAGTGGGGGGCACAAAATGCTTGGTCATACGCAAGAAGCTAACCCTACCGAGCTGGAAAGAACTCTTCGAGCATGGCGAAAGATTCGCGGAAAGAGGACACATCACCAGACAGCAGATCCTCATGGCCGTGAAAGACACTAGACGCAGGCGTTGGTCCCACGGCCGCAGCTCTGATCGAACCCTAGAAAAACAACTAGCTTGCGGAGCTAGAAGGTACTGGTGATGCCAGTTGAATATAGAGAGTGAGATCAAGAACATGCTGGGAGAACTCGGCATGAGACTTGACGCGCTCATTCAGGACCGAGAAACACTGGCAATGATGGTCATCTCAGAGCGCGCCCTCAAATATTCCCTTACGGGCGAATTGGACCTCTACTCTCCGAGGGACGTGAAGATAGCGTGCAGGTGAAAGGCAAACACGAACCCTCGGGAAAGCTTATTATTCCCACGATGTTGGTGGGTAAATACGGGTGGGCCAATTGGCAGAGTTGGTTGTGGACGAGAAGCACAGAGTCACACTCCCGAGAGAGCTGAGAAAGCGTCTCGGGATAACGTCAGGTTCGAGGCTCGAGGCCGTGCAGAAGGGGAGCGAGATAGTCATTAGGCCCGTCGTTCCCGTCAAGAACCCGACCGACGCAATTTGGGGCCTCGCAGCAGAAGTTGTGGACCGAAACCCCAAGCGGCGAGCACGCGAGGCCATCGCCAAAAGGAGTAAACTGGGAAAGTGACCGTTTGAGGTTCGTCGAGACGAATGTCTTCCTCTATGTCATAACAGCACATCCCGAGTTTGGGCCGACCGCCAAGAGGATCCTTGAGAGGATCGATTCCGGTGAGGAAGCTGTCACATCAAGCTTGGTAATAGCTGAGACATGCGCATGGCTTGAGTATCGCAAGAGAAAGGCCGATGTGGACATTTTCCTGGACGCAGTCGAGTCCTACTCAAGCCTCCGAAAGTGCGAGACGACCTACACCGATGAACTGAGAGCCAAAGAACTCCAGCGTTCTTATCCGCGTCTAGAGTTCTTCGATAGAGTGTACGTTGCACAGATGGAGAGGCTCAAGCTGAAGGAAATCTACTCAAATGACAGAGCCCTCGACAGAGTGAAAGGGATCAAGAGGATCTTCGAATAATGTCATCCAAAGAGATGAAGAAGCACAAGAAGCTCAACCCCAGTTTGGCCTCTCGCAAAGCCTTCGAGGAATCGACACGTCAAGAAGAGTAGGCCACGATCGCAGAGCGAACTGACAGGCACCGGACATCTAGCAAGCCGCCGGGGTGGAGCGGAGTCAAGGAGACTCGAAAATGGCGCGACGCCTCCGAGAGAATCGATCAAATATGCTCAAAGACGAGGCGACGCACATTTCGCGCAGCCAAATTGATGAGAAAAGACCAAGACAGATGTGAGGCTCCTCCTCGGCGCCACGCCGAGTCACGAGGAGAATGGAGTGTCGCACAAGAGGCGTTGTGCTCTCTTTAGAGATGGCGCTACTATCTGAGCTACTCACAATGCCAGATCAGCTAGCATGATTGTTCTTTGTCTTGTCTCGGCGGATTTCAGTCGCGTCACTAGAACCTTATCCGCAGTGACCATCTGTGAGTTCTCGTGGATAGCAAAGGCAACATAGACTGCGTCGTAGATTGATATCGGATTCTCTAGAGAGATGGCGAAGGTGGTTGCCCACTCACTATCGTTCGGCTCGCGGATAATCTGGAGGTCCTCAAGCGATTTCATCACGCCGCGGAGTTGTTTTGGAGTGAATCTTGCCACTGGATGAAACCTCAGGGCTGACGCGACTTCATACTTGAGCAAAGTGGGAGCGTCTAGGTCAATTGTTCCCTCTTGGAAGAGCTCTCTCAACCGTCGAGCAGGACGGCTGTCCTTCTCTTCGATGAACCACTTCACCGCGACTGAAGCGTCTGGGACGTATCGCGGGATCTCGCTTCTCTCCAATATCGAATGGTCTCCGCGCTGTTGAAATCGATGTAACCGTACTTCGTGGCCATTTCCTTGTAGATTGTATCAGCTCGGGCGCCGGCTTCGCGCACTCGTTCCCAGTCCCTCGCCATGGCACGCCGCTCCACCTCAATCCGTGCTTGGATGGCGTCTCTCAGGAGCGCGGACCAATTGACCGACTTGACCTTGCGCATCTCCTTCCTCAACCGGTCAGGAACGCGAACCGTGATCACAGTCAACAGTTCAACCTCCGAAGCATCGTATATACGCCGTATAGCCAACAAATAAGTCTTCCCGCGCAGTTGAAGAGAACAAGCATACAATCGCGCATGCAACACAGGATGAGCGTAGTCGATGCGTGTAAACGCAATATGGTGTAGCGGTGCTAGACACAGTTGACCGCACGGAGGGGGGAGAGTTGAAGGCCTTGGTAACTGGGGGCACGGTCTTCATTGGGAGCCACATCGTCGACCACCAAGTGCATAACAGCCGACCAAGATACTCAGTACGCGAAACTGAAACCGAAAGGACACCCCATAGAACTCCTCCAACCATAACTCTGGGTTGACAGCCAAGCGAATTGAGAAAATTAGCCACTAGCCTCAGCAACGGTGGCGAAAGCAATCTCAAGGCATGTCATCCCCGGGTGGCACTCCTCAGCATTACCGGCACGCGATCGGGGCACATTGAATGAATGCGGATCACATTTCTAGAAGAAACAGCTCGCAGGGCTCGGGGGACAACTACTTCCTCCTCTAGGAGCCTCACTCTGTGGGAGCCGATACGGCTTCTTGCTGTTGCGCCGTGTCGTTCTGTTTACGGCTGAGCAGAGCAAGGGCTTCGGTGAGGATTCTCTTCTCGTCCTCAACTTCAGGTTTGGCTGGCAGGAGTCCTTTCTTTCTCATCCGCCATTCGTAGACTTCCTTGATGCGGTCGACGTCTGCCACGTCGACGTCCGGGTGGCCGTGGAGCAGCTCGAGCATGAGCGTGAAGGCGCGGGAGCAGTCGTCACAGAGAAGATCGTCCCTCTTGGCAACAGCCTTCGCGCAGACCTCACAGACTGCTTCAGCTGACGTTTCGCCCTCCATCAGGAATCGCCCACTCTATCGTGAGCTCTAGGATAATCGGTTGCGGAGCGCCATACTAGAAGACCCATTCCAAGTAAGCTAGATCAGTTGTCCAACATACTATGGAAAGCCCAGTCCTCAGGCGTGATCTGGCCGACTGCCACGGCTAGGCATCAGCTTTGACCACAGGATCTCGGCAAGCGTGGGCGCCAGCAAGACCAAGGAGATGCCGAGGCCTGGAGCTGTCAGTATTGGTGCGTCGAATGATTTGAACGGCTCGATGGTCCCTTGAGTCCAAATGGGCTGAGAGGAGCCTGTGATGGTTGGCGCGCTGCCAATATGGAAGTCGAGCGCCACTTGGATTGAGAAAGAATCGTCCGACAATGGCCAGAACAACGGCGTAGGCGACTGGAAGACATCCATCACCAAATGAGTGAGCACACCGAACGCGCCGAGGAGCATGAGCGCCCGGAGCCCTTCACGCTTCCATGTGACAAGGACAAGGGGAACGGCGATGAGGGCGAGCATGATGAGCGAATGGCTCTGCGACCTGTGAACACCGAAGAAAACATCCACATCCAGCAGCAGAGCGACAAGGGAGGCGAATGCGGCTCTGCGGAGATCGATCCTCACAGCACGAAGCGACGTGAATGGAACGACGAAATGCAGAAGTGGCTCAACCAATCGCGAAACCAAGCCGTTCGCACTGTAACGGACGGCGGTTTATCAATCTTGCAATATTGCACCACTAACGATATGACCAATATCGACCCGGATTGGTGGCACGTACTCGGTCTGAGTTCCCAGTGATCCTGCTGGGGAATGGCTTCATGGTTGGAAGTTGGTCTCCTCGAGAAATCATGAGCATTGCGAGACAGCCGAATCCCAATAGCAGTGGCAATCCCATCATGAGCGGTACTGATCCGGACCCTGGGAGTGATTCTGCGAAACTCGTGGGTGCAGGTTCGCAGCGTCTACCGCGGCAGCCTATCTGTCTCGTCACAGCCTTACTCACAGTCGAACTCGTACTCGCACTCGTACTAGAAGATGCCACACTGGACAATCCTGTGATTGTGGTGTAGACGACTGTTGGGCTTGTGATGGTTACGGCGGAGCTGTCGGTTTGGGTTGTCGTGAGAGTTGATGTCACATATTCCGTGACTAGTATCATTGTAGTTGAGGGGACGGTGAGCGTTGTGGTGATTGCCTCAGCCGTGGATGAAGAAGTGCTGCTCAGCTCTGTTGCAGAGGAGGATTCGGTGCTCACCTCCGTCGTCGATGAAGACGTACTGCTCAATTCAGTTGTCGACGAAGAAGAAGACGTGGTAGTTGTCTGAGAGGATCCGATTGTGAAGACGTACTCCTCGTTGTTAAGTTCATCGAGTTCCTGTATCTGGTTATCTGGATCCACGACCCAGCGTGTGGTGTGTGTGCCCTCTTGGGCAGTGAAGGGTCCAACATACCATTCTTGAATCTCACCCGGGGTGATGTCGTCTGGTCCCCCCCGGCCATAGTCACTCTCATAGTAGGCGTCCAGATAGTAGCCGTACGCAGTTTCTTGTCCACTGTTCTTCACAGTCGCGATTATGTAGAACTGCTCACCGACAGGCGTGTCTGTGACTGGCTGGGCCGGAGCTAAAGCCTTCTCAAGCCAGATGTTGTCAACCGCGAGATCAGAGGAACCAGCATGTGCAGGAATCACGAGAGTTGCCAATGTGACCAATACGACTAGTGAGAGGCACATGTGTGTGTGTGGAACCTTGCGCCATGACGCAGGCGTCGGAGCTTGTTGTTTACGCGTGGATTGACTCGTCGCTTTCCTTCCAAGTGGCTGTATGCACTTGGCACATGCGCCTAGACGAGTAAGCGTCATGTAACCAGCTCGGGCGAATCGTGGGGACAGAAACTAGGCCGCTAGTCTTCTAGAAATGAAGGGGAGATGCTTGTATGGGGCCTGCCGTGGCAGCGCGACGCCAAAGAGAGCGGCGGAAGGTCCCGCGACTCACCCGGCCGAGCGTGAGAAGCGCGTCCTCTGTGAACGGGGCAAGTGCTTTGAAGCGTTTCCTGTAAGCCTCAACCATCTGCTGGGGCTCAAGACCAAGAAATAGCGAGCACCGCTTGCTCTAGCTCTAGGAAGAATCTTCTACTTTCGCTTCACGACAGAGAGGAGCTTCGATTCATAGTCGAACACTGGATTCACCAGCACCGCGACTGTCCGCGTGCCGCCTAGAAGAGTCCTCAAGCTGAGGATGCCCTGCTTGCCCAGAGCGCCCAGGACTGGGGGTTCGAACGATTACTGTGTGAGGCTCTTGCTGAGGTTTCGAAGAGCAAAAGCTTATTGGGTTTATGTAGACTACAACTAACACAAAATCTAGTCTAGGTTAAATACACATGTCCAGAATCCGCGAAGTGCTCGTCGAACTGAACCCTTGGTGGAAGGGAGAGTTCAGCCTCGAATACAGAGAAAGGGAAGTCTACGGCGAGATCCAGAAGTTCGCCCTTATGCCCCAGATGATCGCACTGACAGGTCTGAGAAGAGTTGGCAAGACAACACTGATGCTCAAGATAGTGGAGGATGCGATACGAAAGGGTTTCAGCTCAAGAGACATCGTTTACTTCTCCTTTGATGAGTTCAGGGAATCGCAGATCCGAGAAGTGTTGAACCAATACGAGACGCTCATGGGGCGCGATCTCAGCAGCGGGAAATACTTGGTCCTGTTCGACGAGATACAGAAGATGAAAGGTTGGCAAGATCAGCTGAAGGCTCTGTACGATCGATATCAGAAGCACCTCAAGATCGTCATCTCAGGCTCCGAATCATTGTTCATTAGGAAAGGAGCCAAGGAGACTCTCGCCGGCAGGCTTTTCGAGTTCAAGATTGAGCCGCTCTCCTTCCGAGAGTACCTTGCCTTCAAGAGAATCAAATACAAGCCGATAGGACTCTACGAGAAAGATCTGGCTAGACTCTTCGATGAGTTCATCCTGAGCGAAGGTTTTCCGGAACTAGTAGGCGTCAAAGAGAAGGCGGTTGTTAGGAAATATCTGAGAGAGAGCATTGTTGAGAAAGTTGTATTCAGAGATCTGCCGAGCCTCCTAGGGATCAGAGATACTTCTTGCCTCGAGTCTCTGCTCAATATCTTAATGGAGGAACCTGGTCAACTCGTAGAGATCTCAGAGCTTGCTGGCGAGTTGAAAGTCTCGCGGCAAACCTTGTCCAATTATCTCTCCTATCTAGAACAGTCGTTTCTTGTTAGAAAACTATACAACTACTCGACAAGCCGGAGAAAGGTCGAGAGGAAACTGAAGAGATACTATCCGAAGATAATCTCAGTCGACCTGCTCTTCAGGGAAGATGACCTCTCCAAATCGAGAGTCTTCGAGTGGGCGGTGATTAACCAGATGGAAGCAGAGTTCTTCTGGCGAGACTCATACAAGAACGAGGTCGATGCCATCCTCACCAACAGGAAACCCATTCCTGTCGAGATAAAGTACGGAAAGATCAATCTTGCTGGGCTGCAAGCATTCATGAGAAGATTCAATGTCAAGAGAGGATATGTTGTCTCTCCGGACAAGGAAGCGACACAGAAGGTAAACGGAGGAAGGGTCTCTGTGGTGCCCGCCTACAAGTACTTGCTCGCGAAAGTATCATCCACCAGCACCTAGACGCTCATATGCTTGGCCATTTCGAAGAAGAAATGATCGCAGAACATCTCCTTCTGGACTGCGACGACCATGTTAGCTCCTGTTTCAGCCAACGTGTTCCAAAGCCAGTAGATCCCTTCCAGGTCTTTCGCCATCATCCGGCGATCAGTCTTCGAATAGTCCGGAGTATCAATCAGAATATTCTTTCCTCGGAGCACATTCAACCAGCTGATCTCTCGCAACCCGCCAATCGTTTGCTTGTCCAGTCCTGTCTCAGCCTCAGTGTTCAGGTTCCCACCATAGACGCTTGTCCTATCTCCTCTAGGAAAACGTTGGGCGATCTCTTCCGAAAGTGACCTCATGTACTCGAGCCGGAAATCGGAAGAAGCTTCATGAGTCCCACATAGCAGACTTGCAGACAGTTCCGGATGTCGACGCCACTTGAAAAGAATCATATCATAGTCTTCTTCAAGACGAACCCCATGTGTGTCGATTTTCGGGGCTTCCCTCCTGGCTCGGTCCTGTGCGTTTATCCTCGCAGCATAGATCGCGTACAGTGCATTGCTCTTACCCACTCCCTGAAGTCCGATGAGACCGACTATTCCACCCCTCATGGTTTCCAGTTGCTTGATAATGCGCGAGATTGCGTCAGGACACACATACCAGCCGCCAAGCCAGAATGCTCTCCGGCTCTCGAACGCAAGCTGGCTTGCCCAAGGGTAGATCTCACTTGCCGGAACGGAGTTGTCTGGTTCAAGTTTCTTTGAGCCAGAGCTGAGATCGGATGCGAGAGGCACGTGCGTCTCAGACGACCCACACTTTGAGAGCGTCGAAGGGCTTGCCTTCGTCAAGTCTTGCGTTTCATTTCACGAGCTTCAGGAACTCTTCCTTAGCGAGTCCGGTCTGCTCAATTATGTCCATGAGAGTCGTCTTGTTGACCTCCTTGTGAAGGGGAACCACTGTGCGTCTGCCATCGATGTGTCTAAGAAAAACGTGACTGCCTTTCTGCCTGACGGGAATGAACCCTATCTTAGCCAAGGCCTTTATGATTTCTCTTCCCGATAACACTGGGAGCCTTTCAGACAATGATGGATATCAGCTTGCCGCCTTGCCTCTTCGCTTCGGTTTCATACTCTTCAAGGACGAGTTCAAGCGCTTCCCTCAGGTTTCCTAGAGCTTCCTCTTCGGTCTTGCCTTGGCTTATGGCCTCAGGCAACTCGACGCATCTGGCCGCATAGTAACCGGATTCCTCGTCTTTGCTTAGGCGAACCGTGAATGTGCGTTGAACCATTCCAATCGGCCTCTAGAACGTGACAAGGAACCATATTTACGTGTTGTTTGAGAAGTCAATGACTATTGGAGAGGATCCGGGCTGATCTCCTCCGAAGTGGATCACATACCGTCCGAGGTCGGGCGGTTCACCGGACTTGTGTGCCCTGCGGTATTCTTCGAGTTGATGAATCATCCTTCCTGATTCTATTGCGAGCAACGCACTGCTCTTCCCGACTCCTTGAAGACCGACAAGGCCGAAGATTCCTCCGTTCATTGTTTCCAGCTTGTGGATTATCTCACGAACAGCGTCCGGGAACACGTACCAGTAGAGAACCCAATCTAGCTTGCGGCTCTCGGACGCCAGCTGGCTTGCCCAAGAGTAGATTTCGCTTGTCGAGACGGAACTGACTGGTTCGGGTTTCTTTGAGCCAGAGCTAAGATCGGATGCAAGCTTTGACGTAGCCACATCCCGCAGAATAGAATACGCTGTTCGGGGTATTTCACCGAGAGAGACGGTTGAAACCACTCAGCTGTCAGTGCCGATCGCTTCACGCCCAAGAGAGCCCAGGTGGGTTCTCAAGGAGGCAGAGGACGCTCTAGCAGCAGGGAACTACGCTGTATCCGTCAGGCGGTCGCAGGAAGCCTTGGAGTTCTCAGCGAAGGCCGCACTGAGGCGACTGGCCGTAGAGTATCCGCGAACACGATGTCGGTGAAGCGTTGGAAGCCATGGCTGACCGGCTTCCTCACGACAACGGAGAACGGGCAGGAGAGATCAAGGCGCTCTCGACCGAGCTGGCAACGATTCGAGGGCCAGCCCTTTACGGGTACGAGCCTGAAGGCGTGCCGGCAAGCGAGGCGTTCACGAAAGACTACGCGACAGAGATGCTTGAGGGAACTAGGACAATCGCTAATCTGCTGATAGGATTCGCAAGCAGGGATGCCGCCACCTAGTCGGCCTAGTTGGCTGAAGCGATTCCTCATTCGGATGGCGCGGGCGGTGAAGCGATTGTTTGTTCAAGTATGTGTTTGGACGTCCGCTGGGTGGTGCTCCTCCCGGTCCCGGGTCGTCGCATGGCCTCTGTGAGAGTCAGAGGGACCCTCCGTGGGCAGGATCTTCTCGGGATCCAAGGGTTAGGGTTTAAGTGAGCCGTTTCTGCAATTCGGCGAGGAATTCAACATAGCCCTTGTTGAGGCCTCTCACATTAAGAAGGGTGTAGGCGGTGCCTTGTATCTTGCCCTCCGCTTCCTGTTTGAACCTAACGATCTTTCGTCTTACCAGTTCTTTCCAGTTATCAGACGATTCTATCACCTGAACGAGCTCGCCTACTGTGGTTTTCTTGTGTAGCAGTCCCACATCGTAGATGTTCTTCCAGTCTGATATGCCGAGCTTGGACGCGATCACGTATTGTGGCAATGCCACGGCGGCACGGATAGACCGTCCGCTTCGCGTATTGATTTCTAGCTCTATGGATTTGTCCATTCGAAAATCGAAGAAATACTTACTGTCGGCGCTGTAAATTCTCGAAGTTGACAACTCCAGCTTGATCTTGCTTTTCGAAACAAGATCCCTTTGCTCCCCGCTAAGCTTCTGAGTGAGATTGAGAGGCAGCTTGAGTCTTCTGGAATATGTCTGTCCCCAATCGAATTTAGTGACCTCCATTCCTTCATCGCTTAGAATTACGGCAATTGCGTCGAAATCCGAGTTCGAACCTAGGACTCCATCGACATCAAAGGTGTACCTATCATGGTCAACACCTCCAATCGCCCGTGCCGCCCATCCGCCGATTAGAATGAAAGAAATCGATGAGGCGCGTAGCTTCTCAACTACGTTCAAGGATTCATTTTCAATGTGGCGCTTTATCTCCTCCGGAAGATCATGTAAGCTCACCGGGCTCATCGGGAGCCAACACCGTGAGTGATCGCATCGAAATCCAGGTAGAGATCAAGGTTCCACTCTCTCTCGTAGTTTTCTAGGAAGCTTTCCTTTCCCAAAGGCTTCAATTGCTTGAGAAAAACATGCCGGGGTCCTTTACGCCGGAGCGCCCTGAACAGTTCGGCAACTAGTTCGGAAACCAAGTTCTTGTCAATATCGTGAAGGATCTGAAGATAGCATCCAACAATGTTGACCATGTTTCGCCTCCGGGCTTCTTCGAGCAATGCTGGATGGTTAATCTGATTAGCTCTCAGCATGCGAATACACGAGTCTTCAACCCCGTCTGGAGTCATCAGGTAGCGAATGAATCGTTCCTCATTGCTCCGACCTAGGGGTGTGAGCAGTTCTAGTCGGCCATGCCCACGCGTGACGAAAGAGGTACCTTCGATAGCAACGGGCGCCTTGCTCTCTGCTGTCGCATATAACTTTCTTTCCAGATCCTCGGGAGGCAATTCACTTTGCTGGTAGGGTCTTTCCTCAAGCATCAGGGAAGGTCTGACATCACGATCGGGCTTCGCGAGTGTCATCAATGTTGCTAGGACTTCACTAGACTTGTCAATCCGGATCGTTAGAGGCCTCGGGCTTTCGAGTCTTGCAAGTCCGGAGCTTTCAAGGGACTTCATAACTTTGAGCGCTGTGGGACGAGAGAGTCCAGTTCGATTTTGGACTTCAACCGCCGTTACGATGTCGAGACCAGCGAGCTTTGCGATGTATTGTGATTGCGCAAGGAGTTGTGCGGGATCGATACCCCTCGAAAGAGCTTTGATGCAAAGGTCACGTAACTTTGCTGCGCGGTAGCCCTGTGCTACGCTGACCAGAATTTGCTTTCCGCGTCTCTGTTTTGACAAGAGACTGGCGCGTGTCAAACGTTCGATCGACTTGTAGATGGTGTGATGGCTACATGGTAGTGTGCGGACTAGTTCTTGGATAGTGCGGGGAGCGAGGGCAACTGTACCGAATACCCGGAGATCGGAGTTCAAGGCGGGTCATTAACAAATCATACGAATCATATTTAAATCATTTGTATTCTTCTTTAACGACCTCCCAAGAAAAGAGGATGCTACGAGTCGTTTCTCTGGACGATTTCTTAGGTTCGTATTACGCTGACGAGTTTGTCGGTTCCCTCCCGTCGCCTGACAACGTAGCGGTGAAGTTCCAGCTTCGTGAGCGGCCTGCTCATCGCGAAAGCCTCAATGCCCACCTCCTCGGCGAGTTCAGCCTGATGAACGGGTGATTTGCGTGAAGAAAAGTGGGACTTGCTGGAAACTACTTGGCGGGAACGCTTCACATTCAAAACAAGAGATGGGCTCTCAATCTGATCCGTGTGACTCTGTCGGTCTCCTCACGAATTCGTTTTGTACAAGCTCGACAGAGTGGACCAATTGCGAACATTAGCCTTACAAGAAGAAGATAACTACACACGGACCGTAGCATTCGTCGATTCTGTCAGACAAGACATACTGAATTCGCAAGGTTTCCTTACCAAGTGGCAGCTCGTTTTGCTGTCACAAGCTCAAGAGAGCCTGGACCGAGGTAACCACATGTCAGCTATGGAGTGGGCGGAACAGGCGAGGGACCTACCGCGAGAACCCAAAACTGAGGAAGTAGATCCTATGTTGAACGGTTCGCTCTGGATGGCCTCCTTGGCCCTGCTCGGAGCTGTCACCATACTCATTCCCATCCGTGCACTCAGACGGTCTAGAAGCGCTATCATGATGCACTTTCGCAAAGGACTCTGAGATGCTTGTCGCCCACTATTCTTTGCCCTATGGACGGTTCTGTTTCGATCACGTCAGAAAAGTAGCGAAGATCGGACAGCACCTAGATCTCTTCAGCGCATCCGACTCTCTCTGATATTCGAAGACTCACCGAGACAGGCTCCCGCAGAAGTCCGGGAGAATGGCGCGTAGGAGTTCTCGAAGCCTCGTCGGATGCATCGATTCACTTGTCTCCAAGATCACGCAGATGCAATGTCGGCACGATCTTCGAGGCCTTCTCACAGAGCAGGTCGTCAGCGGTCAGGAGCGTTGCACCTGTCTTCTCGGAAACCTTCACATAAACGCTGTCGTAGTACGTCATGTCGTTCTGCACCGCCCAGGTGAGCGCGTCTACACACTCCTGCTCGTCCAGTTCAACGCAATCCAGTTTGAGCTTGATGAACTGCGAGAATTTCTCCGAGGCCTCGCGAGAGCCCATCTTCCTCTGTCTGACAGCTTTCCAGAGGGTGTTCCCAACCTCGTATCTCACAAGTCCGGGTGCCTTCAGCTCGACGGCGTCATCGTGAAACCTCTGGAGAAGCGACCCTGCCTTATCGGAAAGCTCCTCAACCAGTAGGAACCTCGCCGCTACAGAGGCATCTACGACGTAGACTCTCAACGAGTCTTCCTCGTCCCCCGGATTGCCTGATTTATGAATCCTTTCGGAACGACGTGCTTGTGAGTTTGGAGGCTTTCGAGAAGCTCCTGTGCAACATTCTTCCGTTCCTCTCGCTCAATTCTCTCCGCGATCGCCTGGCGAATGTATCTGGACCAATTGATGGTGACCAAAGCCATCTTCCTTCTCAGCTTATCGTCCACCTTTACCGTGACTGTTCGCACCGGAAACCGAGTTAGGCATTACCGGGGTATGTCCTAATAGGCATTACTTCGGGCTGTACCAATCGCCTACAACAGGTAGGCGTCAATGTTCTTCGATACGAAAAGGTCGGTGCCCTAAGACCCAATGCTCACTGTATCCGTTCAGTGTGCATACCAGCCAGTGCCTTACGCTCATCCGATCCCAAGGTCTCGGACCATCTCTTTCGCAGCCAGTCGAACAGTATCATCGCTGCTCCGTTTGGGAGCCCAACCGCGTTTCCTGATCTTGGATATGTCGAGCCGCATTGTCTTGACGTCCCCCGGCCAAGCGCTCTCGCCAAGCTTCCCGCTTGTTCTGATGTTCACGTTAGTCAAGCGCATTGCGTCCGAGACGATCTTTGCGATCCTGAGCACGTTGGTCTGATCTTCGGTGCCGATGTTATAGACCTGCACAGCACTTGTCCAGAACGCCTCATTCAGGGCCATCGCGAACGCCTCGACACAGTCCTCCACGTGGAGATATGACTTGGTCTGTGTCCCATCCCCCAAGACCTCAAGCTGGCGAGGATCTCTCCGAAGCTTCATGATGAAATCGTGGAGCACGCCATGCCCCGCTCGGGATCCCACAATATTGGCGAAGCGGAAGATCAGTACTTTGAGCGGCAGAAGCTGCGTATACGACGCACACAGGGCTTCGCAGCCAAGCTTAGTCGCACCGTATGTCGAGATGGGCAACATGGGCCCGTACTCTTCAGCTGTCGGAATCACAGACGCCTCACCATAGACGGTTGAGGTGGAAGCAAAGATCAGTCTCGCCCGCGTTGCTCGGTCTCTAATTGCCTCAAGAAGGTTAAGCGTAGTGGACAGATTCTGCTCGAAGTGGGATCGAGGGTGCTGTGCGCCAGTCCTTACTTCTGGATCCGCGGCCAAGTGGAAAACCAGCTCGGATTCTCCGAGTGTTCGCTTGGTCTTGCTTGGATTCAGAAGGTCGCCTTGAATGAAGCGGAATCGAGGATTCTTCAAGGCACAGCTGAGGTTTGATTTGCGCCCGGTAGAGAGGTTGTCGAAGCCTGTGACCTCGAGACCGAGGTCAAGGAGCTTTTCAGTGAGATGGCTGCCAATGAAGCCTGCAGCACCCGTAACGAAGACTTGGCGTGACAAACTCGGAACCATACAGATGAGGGCTTGAGGAGATATAGGCCTGTTCGCGCCTCACGCCAACCCCGAAACGTCTTGCATGTCCTCTCATCCGACCAGTTCTCTACTTCTCACAGAGTATTCGCCCGTTTATCTGTGGGCGTTGTACGGTCGGTACGGTCTGTGCACGGTCTCTTCGCGACCATGTTGGACGGGTGGATCCGTACGGATGCATCGGTGCTTTGTTCGACGCCTCTGAGGTGCGAGTCTGTCGTGGGGATCAGAGACTCTGCTGAGAAGTTCGTGGTTGGGTCTCGCGGTCATCGAGCTGTTGCGTGAGATCCACGCTGAGGTGGTGAGTGGATGCAGTAGACCCTTGTGGGTTATCATACGCGAAAATGCTAGAAGAAATACTAGAAGACAAAGCGAACTACATAACCCGGCGCCGAAGCCTCGGAGTTCTGGTTTCCGACCATAACAGGGCGCATTCAGAAGCAATTACTGCCGCTGATGGCTGTTGCTCTTTGAATGTATTCTCGACGATCACAAAGTGTAGATTGGTGGACCGGGCGGGGCTCGCAGCATTTTCGCGGCCAGAACAGGTTCCGAAATAGGACCGGGGTCCCGTTCCCATGGATTCGCACTCTTGAACTGTAGCTCCAGATCTGATCGTGAGAATGACAATCAAGTTCCCAAGCACAATTGGCGGCACAAGGGCTCAACTTGGCGAATCAGGTTGACTTGGCCGTCGAAGGTGTTCGATGACCCTTTTTGTGGTTACATGGCCGCTCGCGCTTCGACCTAGCGAGATTTCCTTTGTAGAACAGGGCCAGTATCCATCAATCTGACGGTGTTCCCTTGCCTGAGGAGTTCAACACACTCGTCAATCCACTTATCGATCATTGTCCTCGCCTTGCTCGGATCTCGAGGATGCATGTCGATGAACATCACTTTCACGAGTCCTTGTAGCTCGGGTTGGAGGTTAAGGAAATCCGCGTCGAAAGTGAGAATGATCTCGCCACTCTGTCGCGCGGCGTTGACGAGATCGCTGTTTCTCACTCCCGCGCTCCTAATGCTTCCGTCGTGATCCTTACTCCGAAACCTCTCCTCCTCAGAATATCGCCCAATGTTCGAGGAACATTCTCGTCTAGGAGGAACCTGACCAAGGTCTAGGTTTCCACAGCCTTGACTTTCTCGTACGTCACAGCCTCATGGACTCCCTTGGCGAGCCTTAGGATCTGTACGAGGTCATCACGCTTCAGGTGGGGGTACTCCGAGACGATTTCATCTACGGAGTAGCCTGACTGAACCATCTCCAGAATCAGCTCAACGGGGATCCTTGTCCCCTTCAAGACAGGTTTGCCGCCGAGTATCTCTGGATTCGACTCAATCAGCATGACAGCGCACGCGGACCGGCTAGGTCGGTAGCCGCCTTTAAACTGTACCGTCGCAATCCTGACTAACGGGGCGGCGAGGGGCAGGTCTTTGACGGCTGCTCAATGAGTAATGACTTCTCCGGCAACTCAGAGCCATCAACGTTCGATCGTTTTGATTCTTTCCTCGACTGAATATGCGATCGGGGGTTAGGCTCTTGATGTGGACAGTTGTCCGGGCGGGAAAAATGGGGAGCCATGCTGTCTGGGTGGGCGTGTTTTGTGGCACGTTGGCGCGATTGTGGCATGTTCGGGCTTATTTGTGGGAAAAAATTCGCGGGCTTGCTGGGCGGAGATTAGGTGTGGTTGAGCGCGTGATTACTTTCGGCGACCTCTAATCCTCTAATCGAGGCCACACTGACGCTCGATACGGCATGATCCCGGTGAAACGTAAGATCCCAAAACACGAGCCATCCACGAAGCATCGCGGGGATCCATCAGGGCAGGCGGTGTCGCGTCGACCCATCCGCAGTACATATGATGAAAGCATCGTTCGGTCTGCAGGGTTTGAAGAAGAGTCTGAAGCGGAGCTGGCTGTGACGGGGATCTGTGACTTAATCCTCGGCCGGCTCAGCGAAACGAAAACGCAGCGCGATCAAGACTTGCGGAAGCAACGGGTGAGGCGACCGCCAGATTGACCATGCCACCAACGAGCAGTGTCGAACACGCGAACGACGCAGCGCCGGCCGCTGAAGAGCAAACGCGACAGTGGCTACTTCAACAATTACGTGCGATCACGGAAATTGCGATGCAGAGAGTAACGAGCGGTAAGACGCCAGCGTCGGATCGGATCAAATGGTCACGAATCGCTATCGCCGCAGGGCAGGCATGCAACGCAATTTTGCGCGACGTGGAGATTGACGCGCTGAAACAGCAAATCAACGAGCTGAAACAGCTCACGCTCGCGAGGCTGAGCGAGGATAAGGACGCGGACGCGAATGAGGATCAACGAGATTAAACGGGAAGCTCACAGACTCAAACGGATAATCGAGAAACAACCGCGAATCTGGAAGTTCCGTGGAAGACGCGTCGTCCGCGCGGACGAGTGGAAATGGGGAGACTGGTCGAAGCTACCTGACAGCTACTCCATCCTCATAGTGTACGGGAAGAGTGTGCCCGACGAGTATCTACGCGACTACGCCGCACTCGTGGAGAAACTCGAAGACCCAACCTACGCCCGTATGATCTGCTGGAGCTGCGTGATCCATCGAGCCGAAGATGCGAAGAAGGAACTTGACCGCCACACACGATACTGGCAGGAGAACGGAGGAGAAACCGCCAAAGAGAGATGGTACCAGGAAGCAGGCGAACCATACGCGTCAAGTTTCCGCAAACATGACGCCATGCGACAAGTGGAATGGCGAATCTATAATGAGCTCGCCGAGGCGAACAACCGCACATGCGAGATCCACAACTACTTCCATTGTCCCTACGGTGACGCGTGGCGTCAACTCCTAGAGGACGGCCACGACGCAAACCGCCTCTGGGAACACATCGAATGGTACGATAATCACTGGAATCGCAGCACGTCATACACGCCTGCAGCGTCGGAGATGAAATGGTACCACTACAACGAGCCACCCATCATCGATGT
>JALHTB010000106.1 GCA_022865625.1 Candidatus Bathyarchaeota archaeon | reverse complement strand
TGAAGAAAGGAATCGAATACCGCGACCGAACTCAGGCTGTCGGCCTCTTGACCAAGGGAAACTTCGTAACAGGCGTCGCATGCCAAGACCAACGAACGAAACGAGGCCGGTCGTTCAAGGTCAAGTCCAGACTCGTGATTGACGCTTCAGGCATGTCCACAACACTCAGACGTAATCTCAGCATTCCAACATTCATTGAGAAAGAGATCGATAGAGATGATGTCGAGCCGACGATTCGGTTGATCGGGCGACTTGCTAAGGGCTTCGAAGTTGACACGTCTCGTTGTGACATCTATTTGAATGCGGACAGAGCGCCGGGAGGTTACCTCTGGATGTTTCCGAAAGCGGGCAACAAGGTGAACATTGGACTTGGTATCCAGCAGAAACGTACGACCGAATCACTGGAGACTCTACTGAACAAGTGGATTGCCGCGACAACTCTGTTCAAGGGCATGACACGACTCACCGACGATGGGAACCTACCAGGAGCTTGGCCTGTCTCTGTGAGGCATCAGAACGACTGTCTTGTCGCGAATGGATTCATGCTGACAGGCGACTCAGCATGGTTCCCGAACCCCATAAGCGCGGGAGGAATAGGTCCTTCGCTAACAGGCGGTCTGATCGCTGGTGAAGTCGCAGCCGCTGCATTGCAGGCCGCGGATGTTAGCGAAGCGAACCTGTGGGAATACAACACAAGATTTGTTGAGAAATATGGAAAGAAGACTGCCGCGCTCGAAGCTTTCAGAATCTACTTGCAGACCTTAGACAATTCTGAGCTCAACTATGGCTTGCGCAACTTCGTAACAAACAAGGAAGCTGTTGCGTTCTTATGGGGAGAAGTGCCGGAGTTCAGCTTCGCTGATAAGATCCTGAAAATTGCTCTCGGGATTCGGAAACTGACCGCTTTCAGGAACCTCGCGTATTCAGTGTCAAAGATGAGCGCACTTAATCAGTTGTACGCGGAATATCCAAACGCCCCGTCCGGTTTCAGCGAATGGAAGAAGAAAGTCGACGCCACCCTAGGCGAAGTTAGAACGAGATTGCGCTGAGACGCATTCCGGAGATCCGCAGTCAACCACGGCTTTCGGAATCGTCATGACCTGCATCGCTGACCCAATAAGCATCGTCAGATGTGAACTCCTTCTTCCATATGGGAATCTCTTTCTTAACGCGCTCCACTGCTTCTTCCAGAACGGGAAAGACGAACCTCCGGTGAGTCCCGAGAACTGCTACGATCAGGCTTTCCTCTCCGACTTGGAGCCTGTCCACAACATGATGAATTGAGACATCCACAATGCCTTCCCTCTTGGCCAAGTCGTCTCGCAGTTCCTGGAGCTTCTGAATCGCGACTTCCTCGAACGCCTCGTATTCCAGATACTGCACTCTGCCCGCAGAGTGTTCGACTGGATCTTCTCTGACGATACCAGCGAACGTAACGAGCGCTCCGGCCCTGGCGGAGTCTGGATGTTTCCTGATTTCGCGTACGACTTGCTCAAGGTTGACTTCACCGCGAGAATGGAGACCAACGGTGCCCAAGAAGCCCACTGCGCGAAAGTTGACAAGCTCTGATATGAAAGGATGTCTCGCAATCGACATGATAGATACGTGTACGCTACAACAGCATTGGTGTCACAAGATAGAGCGCTGCGGCGCATGTGAAAGGTACTGTGAAGTTGTCGAATGCTCTTATCGGGCCGAGTGTCAGCGCTTCAGCAACTGTCCCCACGAAGGCTCCGATCACAGAAAGCATAATGATAGAGCTCAGGTTTGC
>JALHTB010000016.1 GCA_022865625.1 Candidatus Bathyarchaeota archaeon | reverse complement strand
TCTTGAAGGTTCTAGAATCTAGAGACCTGACGAAGTGGTATGGTAAGGAAGTTCTTGCACTGAACAAAGTCTCCTTTGCTGTGGATGAGGGCGACTTTTTCGTAATGATAGGGCCCAGCGGTTGCGGCAAGAGCACCTTGCTCAAGGTTATCGCCGGACTCCTAGACTATGAGGCGGGTCAACTCTTCATCAAGGGGACAGAAGTGAAACAGATACCTCCCCACAAGCGCGACATCTCGATGATGCTAGAGAACTACGCACTGTTTCCGCACATGTCCGTATACGATAACATCGCTTTCGGACTCAAGATGCTTGCCAAGGACCGAGCGGAAACCGAGAAGCAGGTCAAAGAATCTCTCAAATTGGTTGGCATGGAAGGATTTGAGAGACGTTCCCCATTGGAGCTTAGCGGAGGACAACGCCAACGCGTCGCCCTAGCACGAGCGATTGTTGTCAATCCAGCCGTACTGCTACTGGATGAGCCTCTGAGCCATGTCGATTATAGGCTGCAGCGAAAGTTAATGGAGGAGCTGAAGCTGCTTCACAAACGCTTGGGCACGACCTTCATCTTGACGACTCACGTGCAGGAACACGGTCTCAGCTTGGCGGAGACGCTGATGGTTATGAACACTGGAGTGATCGAACAACTCGGGAAACCTGACGCCATCTATAGCCGACCTGCTACGGTCTTCGCAGCTCGCTTCGTTGGGGACATCAATCTCTTCAGCGGCGAGGTTCTGGGGAAGCGCAACGGGCGGTACGCTGTCAAGACGGAATTGGGCGAGCTGCAGGCGTCAGCGGATGAAGGCCAGGACTACTCCGGCCGAAAGTTGGCGTATGGTGTGCGGCCAGAAGCGGTCGTCTTGGGCAAGGAGGCCCTGCAATGCGAAAACCACATTCAGGCGAAGCTGGTCAGCACATATTACTTTGGGAATTCGGTGGAATGCCTCTTTGAAGCGCCGGGTGGCATATCACTGAGGGTGAACGTACCGCCAGAGGCCGCCGTGTTGCTAACGGGCGGCGAGAGCGTAGCGGGATGGCGTGCGCATGACGCGATCCTCATTGAGAAACCGAGTGTCATTGAGGGTCTAAACATCGAAGAAGTCATCTACGGGAAGTGACTTCCAAGCATGACGGCACAGCCTTCGCTTTCTCCAACCAAGACGAGGCCGACTTTTCGACTAGGGCGGCATTCGGGCTACCTGCTTCTAATCCCGGGTCTGGTCCTTAGCGTGATCTTTCTCGTGCTCCCGCTCGCCATAATGGTTGTTGTGAGTTTCTACTCCACCGCGGCTTTGTCAACCGGCTACCTGCCGATATTCACCGTTGAGAACTATGTCGCTTTCTTCACTTCGCCGCAAACGCCCGTACTTCTAGTGAACACATTCACTCTAGCCTTTCTGGCAACGATCATATGCTTCATTTTCGGATTTCCGCTCGCCTACTTCCTAACGTTCCATATCAAGAGCCCGGCCTTCAAGAACTATGTGATTACCCTGCTCATCGTCCCGTTCTTGATCGACTGGAGCATTCGGACTGTTGCATGGATCGCGATCTTGGGCAAGGGCGGGATAGTCAACTTCAGTCTGATGTCCTTGGGGCTCATCAAGGAACCCTTAGAGGCGCTCCTTTTCTCGCGTAACACGCTGTACATTATCTGGCTCCAGACGTACGTGGTCTTCATGGAGTTTCCGATCTATCTTGCAATGAATCGCATCGATCCTGACCTGATCAGCGCTGCCAAGGTACTGAAGGCGCCGCCGCTCCGTGTCGTCTACGATATCATCTTCAAACTGTCATTGCCGGGGATCATGGCCGGCTTCATATTCGTCTTCGTCTGCACCCTAGGGGACTTCATTACCCCTAACCTCTGGGCCGGTGGGGTTCAAACCTTAGGGTTGTCCATTTCTCGCTACGCCAATAACTTTCTGTGGCCCTATGCCTCCGTTCTCTCGACTATGCTTCTGATCATTGCACTCAGCATCATGTTCATCGCGTTCAAGGTTGTGAATATCAAGAAACTGTTCTACGAGTGAGTGATGGAGTGAGAAATCATGAAAATAGGAGAAATTGGTATCCGAGTTTACGTCGCCGCCCTCATTCTGTTGGTCTATTTGCCTATTGTCGTGATGATCGTCCTTTCGTTCAACACGTCGGGGAGAATCAGCTTTCCCATGGAGGGATTTACCACCAAGTGGTACAACGGGGCGCCGACCGGATACGAGTATGGCTCGTATATCTCGGCATTCTACGACTGGAAGTTCTGGATTGCTTTCCAGAACACGGTCCCCGTCGCCGTCACCGCGGCAATTCTGACCATGATCATTGTGACTAGCGTGGCGATGGTACTACGGCACCGGATCATCGGCCGTGACCCCTTTTTCTATCTCATGCTCTTGGGTTTCGTGCTGCCTGGCGTAGCCCTCGGTCTCGGCAACAACATACTGTTCCGCATGATGAATTGGGAGTTCACGTGGTGGACGGCGGCCATACTGGATACTGTGTACGCGGTCCCGTTCGGAATGATCCTTATGATGGCGCGCTTCGACCCCGATCTGGTGCTCTATGAGCGAGCGGCGAGCGTCCTTCGGGCTTCACCTTGGGTCGTCTTCCGAAAGGTGACCTTTCCCCTGATTAGGTGGGAGGTCGTCGCCGCAGGCATCTTCGGATTCGTGCTTGCGTGGGGGGAGCTGATCCGAACGAGCTTCGTGATGCGGGGAACCGGTGTCATTTCGACTTACATCTCAACCGAGCTTGCCATCAACCCCGTCACTCCAAAATGGTACGCGGTCGGCACGATCGTTACGGGCATTTCGATCGTGGCGCTGGTCATCTTGGGATATATCCTATCTCGGGGTCAGCGGTAGGTCGCGAGGATTTCCATGCCACGAGGTCTGAACCCTCTACGCATACTCGACATCCTACCGGTGAGATATACCAAGGGACTGCAGGGCGCGCTCGCGGATCGCAGGAAATTGGCAAGGGAGCTATCGCTTCAGACAGCGGGGAGAATCCAACTCGAGACGGACTGGCCAAGGGGGCCGTTTCGATCGAGGATTCCTATGACGAAGTACTCAATTCACCCTACATCCTCGCCAAGGTAAGGGCAGCTGAGGCTGAACATTTCAGCGCGGTCATCATCGATTGCTTCGGGGACCCCGCTCTGGACGCGGCTCGCGAGTTGGTGCGTATTCCTGTGATCGGGGTCGCCCAAAGCGCCGCTCACCTCGCGGCTCAACTCGCCCCTCGCTTCTCAATCATCAACACTGTACGCGAGTTTGCGTACATCGATCGCGACTTGATGGTGAAATACGGGCTCTCTCAGCATCTCGCCTCAGTAATTACGATCGATACTCCCGTCCTCTCCTTGGAGGTTCGGCGGGGGCGCACGATCACCGCATTGGTAGGAGCGGTGCAGAAGGCAGTCCGCGAAGATGGAGCGCAGGCAGTGGTCCTAGGCTGCACCGGTATGCCCTCGCTGGTAGCCGCAACGAGGAAACGGCTGGCGGCCAAGGGTCTCGACGTGCCGATCGTGGAACCTCTCAGAGCGGCCGTCTATACGGCGGTAGCGTGGGCACTAGGCGGCATCACTCACAGCAAGGAGGCTTTCATGCCACCACGGGCCAAGCGCCGCGCCGTCGACTTTCCTACCTAGGCTCGCAGTCGGTACCCTCAGGCGCGGCAGGCGTGCGAAAAAAAGGTAGGGGTGGCTGAAGGCCCCTAGGACGGAATCTGAGCCTTCAGCTCTTCGTATTTCGACACGTAGTACTCGTTGTTGTCGGGCAGGTCGGGTGATGTGAAGTAGCGGGTGATCTTCTCCTTGTCTTCGGTCGAGCCCAAGTCCCGGAGGTTGCCCTTCGGATCAGGTGACCCCGTGCGCGGTGGCTCGCCAGTCCAGAACTGACGGAAGTAGCTGTCAGGCGTGAAGAGCGCGTTCTGCAGCCTCTCAGGCAGGTTCCAGAACTCGGGCTTATCCTTCCAGATATCCTTCATAACGTCCACAATCGGCAGGTACGTGGACTTCCCGTTGAAGAACCAGTCGTAGAACTCCACGCCCATCGCAGACTTGTAGTCTTCCCACCCGACGCCAGGTGACGGGTACCCTTGTCGAGTGTATAGTAGCTGCATCCATTGCTCCTGGGTCCAGTTTATGACCGCGAGACAATCGTCTACCGCATCTGGGTTGGCGCCGGTTGACATGTAGTTGGAATTGAACCAGAAGAACGGTCCGTTTTGGAGCCTTGCATAGTAGGCTGGCGTGCCAGCCTTTCGAGTGTCAAAGCAGGGGGGCTGCCATGTGCTGGCCAGGTAAAGTTCCTTGGTGGAAAGCAGGTTGACAATATCGCCATAGGAGCTCCAGAAGGCGCGTATCTGCCCAGACTTGATTATTGGGAGGAGATAGTTGAACACTTGGTCTACTTCAGCCGTGGTCTTGCTGGAGATTGCGCCCGAAATATCCATTTGGCCAGTGGCATTGAGCCCGTTCGCGACGATCGTGAAGACTGCGTACGCTTCGTCCTCCATCCCAACTCTACCCTTCCACTCAGGGTTGAAGAGCTCAAAAATGGACAGAGTTGTGTGAGCACCGCCATGCTCTTCGAAAGGCACGAATTCAGGAAGGTAGGTTACCGAGTCGAAGTTCCAGATGCAGGGAACCGAGATTAGGTCAGTTCGTGACTCACCGTTGTCAGCCCAGATTAGGTAGTTGAATCGTTTCGCCTGCGCCGCACTGAAATACTTCTCCGGATGGACAAAGAGATCGGCCAGCTTATCGTTCTTCCATCTAGGTACCTGGGCAACAGGCATCTTCCTGAGGACGCCCGCCGTTACTAGGGGACGATGTCGAAGGGAGCCTCCAAAGTCCCAAGCTGAAGGGTTCTCCAGCTGCTTCTGGCCTATAATGTAAGGTTCGGCGAATGTAGCCTCTATCTCCTGACCGGTGAGCTCCTTCCACTTCGCAATCCCATCCTGCGGGAGGAAGAAGGGGAAACCAAGGTAGCGGAGCTTCGGTTTGGGTTTCGTCGCGGTTGGCCCAACTTCTATCTCGGTCTTGGTTGTTCCAGTCGGAGGTGTCGGTGCCTGCGAGGTGAGGTAGTAGTAGCCTCCGCCTAGAGCAGCGATGACGGCGGCGCCGCCTGCAGCAGCTATGAAATTCCTGCGGGATTTGTTTACTGGTGGCTTTGCTTCAGGCGATTTTTTTTCTTCAGGTTTGCTCATTAGCTATAACCGTGACCTAACAATTGCTCTTGTAGAGTATTTATGGGCTTTCATCACGCGGCTGGTTCGTAGTTGCCGCACTCATGCGAAAACAGAAAAGCAACTTGTGCACAAACCGTGGCGTTCGAGGAATCTCTCATGGCAGAACTTGTATTGAAAAGCAAACAGGACGTCGAGGACTTCGTTCTCGGATGCACGTTCTATGGCACGGGGGGCGGTGGCAGTCCGAAATTCGGGTTGCCGTTGCTGCTCGACGATCTGGAGAAGCTTGGCGAAATTCGAATCTCGGACCCTGCCGATATCCGCGATGATGCCTGGGTAGCCACCCCTTACCTAATGGGCTCAATCGCCCCGAAGACGGACGAAACGTTCCGCAAGATGGCTGCTGCAGGACTCAAGAACCGCATCACTATGGCCGATCGTATGCTAGTACTCTCCCTGCTGGAACTGCAGAGCTACGCAGGCGTTGAAATCGAAGCAATTGTCCCCGTTGAACTCGGTGGCGCGAACACACCGGGGCCCATTGACGTGGCTATGGCGCTCGGCAAGAAAGTTGTGAACGGGGACTATGCTGGCCGCGCTATCCCCGAGATCACTCAGCTTACCACGAATCTCGCGAATAAACCCACGCACCCGACAGCCTACGTCGACGAATGGGGCAACGTCTCGCTAATCAAAACCGCAATCAACTACCAACTCGCCGAAGCTCTGGGCAAGATGATCAGCGTTGCCGCCTTCGGTCTCGTGAGCGGAGCCGGCCTTCTTATGCGCGGGAAGGAAATGAAAGAGGTCATAGTTCCGAACACACTCAGCGAATGCTTCCTCGCTGGGCAGACCATCCGCAACGCGGTCGCGAATAAGCAGGATCCCGCCGACGCCGTGGCAAAGGCCGCTAAGGGCTGGGTGCTCTTCCGCGGCAAAGTCATCAAGAAAGAGTGGGAGGACAGGGAAGGCTATCTATGGGGCACCAACACGATCGAAGGCCAAGACGAGTTCAAGGGTCATAGATTCAAGATCTTCTACAAGAACGAGAACCACGTAACTTGGCTAGACGATAAGCCCTACGTCACCAGCCCCGACATAATCGAAGTCATTCGCCGCGACTCGGGCGAACCGATCACCAACACCGACATCAAAGAAGGCGATGCTGTGTCGGTCCTGGGGCTTCGCGGGCGCGATCCCTTCAAGACTCCTAAGGGTCTGGAAGTGCTCGGCCCGAAGCATTTCGGCTACGACATTCCCTACGTGCCGATCGAGAATGTCATGAAAGAGGGGCGGAGGTAACCTACCTCCGCTCGCCGTGCGGCTGGCGGTCCTCAAGGGGACTCCAGCCGTCCCCAATCTTACCTGTTCAATAGCCCGAATCGGACGCCATCTTAGATCATCCACGCGCCGTCCTTGATCACGATCTTGTCGTCTAGGAACATGGTCGGTTTGAGCATGATCCCGTCCAAGTGGATGCCGGCTTGGACGTTTCCTCCGAATGTGCTGTTGTCGCCCAAGGCGATGTGCACGGTTCCGTAGACCTTCTCGTCTTCGAGGATGATTCCGATCAGCCGGCCTTTGGGATTGCATCCAACGCCAAGTTCAGCGACGTTGTAGGCTTCCTTCTTCTTTACCTCGGCAAGCAGGGCATCAAATTTTGAGGCTTGCGGCCCGCCTGTGATACTTGTTGCGAACCCTTCTTTGACCGTGACGGTGACAGGTTTCTTGAGGATCCCGACGCTCGCGATGGCGCCGTCAAATACGAGCGTTCCCTCGGCTGAGCCTTCCACCGGTGCTGTGTACACTTCACCGGCGGGCAAGTTGCCGAAGTCACCTTTCTTAAGTAACAGGCCTGTGTCGCGTTCGACTAGTCGTCCTTGGATCGACATAGTGATGTCTGTACCTGCTTTTGAAGTCACGCGGACGTTTGACGCCTTGTCCATGAGAGCGCCCATCTTCTCGCATAAACTGCTGACCTTTGAATAGTCGGCAGTGATAGCTCCGGCCTTGAACATTGCTGCCGTGATAGCGGGCATGGTCGCTCCGCGTGCCCCGGCCTGGGTTGCAGCCTTTCGGGCCTGCGTATGTGTTAGGCTGTATTTCGTGGGCACTATGTAGACATCGCTACTCTCCCACGCCTTCGCAACGGGCAGAGGGGGCTCCTCCCCGTGGCGAGTTCTCTCCTTCATGACGGTCAGAATCGATTCGGCGCCAACCTTGAGGCCAGCCTCAAAGAACGCATGACCAATCGGATACGTTTCCAAATCGGTGATCGTGAGGAACTTTTCTCCAGGTTGCGCGGCCAGACTCGTCTTGAGGATACTTTCAGCTGTCTTTAGGAGCAACTTCTCCTGTGCTGTTGCCATCTGATAACACCTACAATGGTGTTCGTGCCATTCGTCTAAAAATGGTTGTGTCTAGAGCTCAGCCAACGCATCGGGGCGAATCATGAAATCCAAGCAATGATCATCGTTCTGAAGCTAGCGTGGTGAATAGCTGCGAGCCTTTTCGGGTGGCGACATGTAGGTGAGGCGACTCTGCTTGAGCTTCATTGAAACCAGAGATTCAGCAAACTTCAGGGATGCTGCCGCCGCGTCGACCACGGGAACATCGTAGCCACTCTGCTTGAGCAGCTTTTCCATCTCTCTAGCGACACCCATCATGCCCGTGCAGCCGAGGACAAGCACGTGAGCATCATCTTCCTTGATGGCTAAGAGCATCTCACGGTGTAGTGCCTCGGATAATTTCTTCTTGTCGTCCAAGTCAAGGACAGGGATGTTGACGTACCGAACTGATCCAAGCTTCTTGTCCAAACCATATTCCATAGCAAGGTTCTCTATTGCCGCCACAATGTTCGGCAACACGGTCACTACAGAAAAGCGGTGGCCCAGGCTTGCTGCGAAGTGCATTGACGCCTCAGCTGCGCCCACGACGGGGATGCCAAGGACTTCACGGCTGGCTTTGACAGCGGGATCCAAGAAACAGTTGCTTATGACCACATCGTAGCCTTCCTTTTCGGCCTGCTTAGCCTTGTTAAGGAAATCAGGGACGCAGATAGCATCGTCCAATTCACATTCAATCGAGGCAGGTCCAAAGTCGAGATGAGTGACGCTAACTTCAGTATTGGGAAACGCGTAGCTTCTGAACTCTTTTACCGCTTCAGCATCCAGAGCCGGCGAAGTTATTGGTATTATCACTTTGACCTTCAAGAGTGATTCACACCCGCAGAAAC
>JALHTB010000105.1 GCA_022865625.1 Candidatus Bathyarchaeota archaeon | reverse complement strand
TCTCGCCCGGACAGTAGTTTTCAGGACCGGGGATCTGGAACGTCAGGGTAGATGCCACCGAGGCCAAGGGAAGAACGACAACCGGGTTCGGTGCGAAGGACCAGTAGGGCCAGTATCCGCCCCCTACCAGCGTCAGCTGGATCGTGTGCGCGTTCACAGGGTCATTGTTAGTAATGATCACAGTATTCGTCACAAACCCGCTAGGAGGGGCGTTTATCGAGGTCCAACTAAGACTAATCGAAACCTGTGCATGTGCAGGTGTGACCAGAGAAGCTAAGCTCACCAATAGAATAGACAGAACCAACCAACGAGACAAGTTGCGCAAATCAATCCCACCTTGCTTTCGGCAGACCCTTCGTATATAAGAGTGCAACAGAGTGTTTTCGCGAGAGATTGCAGGATTGTTCATGTCTTACCATGACGAGAGCCGACATAAGATAGGATAAGCCTACATCGCCTTATTAAGCTATTCCGGTCTTCCCACTGCAGAATCATGCAGATGCGACACGTAGCATTGGACCAAGCTTATCCTGTCCGATGATGAGTGGCGACTCAGAATAATGCCTTCACATCACAGGTGTCTTGCGTAACTCTGAATCCTCATTGTCGCCGTTCCTGTCTCAGGTAGACCCGAATAATAAGGCATGCTTGGCTCGTGCCTGCGGAAAGAACTCAGTTGAGGCTTGGGTCGTATATCGGTAGCTACGAGAAGACGAGGAACAGCACAGCGACTATTGCTCCGCAGATGGTGGCGATCAGATTGACCACGTTGTTATCGATGACTTTGTGTCCTCTGAGCGGAATAGAAGGATTCCCGCAGTGCCTACGGTTCTCCGTAATCTTGTTGCAGACCCGACACTTGTAGATTCCCTGGACTGTTGCGCCGATGACACTGTCGATGGAACATCCGGCGAGGCCCGCTATCATCGTGGTTCCGATGAGAACGCTTAATGACCAACCGGGGTTGCCAGTCATTCCGAGTAGTCCGGCGGCAATGCCGATCAGGAGCGCTCCAAACAACGTGGCAAGTTCTCCGAAGATTGAGATGCCACCAGAAGTTCCTGCAGGAACCACTTTTTTCAAGTCTGTAATCAATCTCGGGTCAGTAGGGTTGAGAAGCCCAATCTCCGTCGCGAGTGTATCAGCATTTGCTGTGGCAACTGCCCCCAGAAACGCAGCTAGGACTAGTTGGATCTGTTCCTGTGGAAGAAATGGAGTGAATAGAACCAATAGTCCAGCTACGACGCCGTTGGCGGCGACATTTGGCCAGCCTCGGGCGCCTCCTTTCTCTTGGGCGAACCCTTTCCTGCGTTTGATCTGGTACTTGTAATGCGTCATGTAGCTGGAAACCATCAGGAAGACCAAGAGGACGAGAAACCACTTCCACCCATCGGCAGGGAAGACAAATGTTGCGAAACCTATCAAGAAGGCAGTAATGGCACCCCCACTGTCAAGGATGCGTCCTTTCCAAGCGCCCAGAGCCAGTGTAGCGCAAATGATACCGGCGATTAAGACGATCAGAGGGTCTATCATCCTCGTCACCTCTCGTTCTTCTTTCGAGCCTCGATCGCAGGTTATTTATTCAGAGCAGAGCAACCACCGTATATATCACTTGACAAATGGGCTGGGAATTGCAGGTCTCACTCTTCGATCTGGGTCTTGTCGTGGCTGTATACGTTCTCGTGATTCTTATCATAGGCATATCAGAACTTCTCAGGAAGAGACTGAACCTTGGAGCTTACACGACGCGTAGGGCAATCCATCTGCTAGCTGGGGACATAATCCTGCT
>JALHTB010000104.1 GCA_022865625.1 Candidatus Bathyarchaeota archaeon | reverse complement strand
CTCGAAGGGAATGACTGAGGTCATGCGTTTTGTCCCAATCGCTGTTCTCACGAGCCTCATCGTTCCTTCGCTTCTCGCTCCCAAAGGACACGTGGATCTTTCATTGACAAACGAGTACTTGGTGGCGGGCATTGTTGCCACGATCGTCACGTACAGGACCAAGGCTCTGATCTTGACGATAGTAGTCGGTATCGCGACGATCCTTGCGATGCGCTTGTTTATCTCGTGAGAAGTTAAGCGCCATGCCTGATTGTGGCTGCCCTCTGGTCGGATTTCGTTTGAATGAGTCGCAAGTAAGGCACGAGACCTACGACTAACTTGTTCTCTGCCTTCGTGAGATGCTCCTGAAATGTCGTTCTGGGGACACGCTTGGCTTTCGCAATGTTCATGACGTTTGTCTTCCTGGGGAATTTGAAGTACCCCATGAAATATGATGCCAGTAGAGCGTCAATTTGCTTGTTCGTCAGATTGGCGAACAGATCGCTAACGGATATTGTGACTGACCCACCGAGGTTGGCTTGAATCGTTGACTTTCGCAGAACCTCAAGTTCGCAGGGCAGTTGCTCGGCAGCCTCGACGAACCGCTTGAAGTCTCCATGTCTGAACGCAATGGCATGGTAGTACTCCCAACCTGCTTCGTAAATAACAGGCATCAGGTGCAAAATGTTATGAGCGTCCAGATTGCGACCGACAGAATTCTTCGTGGTGCAGTGACATTTCTTCGTGATTACACGCACATTTCCACCATCAGAAGTCACGTCCACGATGTCTGCAAGACTATCAATCGCTTTCTGTAATTGCCTGCGTTGCGATGGTTCTGACAGCACTACTTCGATTACCTCATGCTCTCTGTTGCACCACACGAACATTCGTGCGGAAGGAAACTTCCTTGACAAGTTCCCGAAGGGGCAGTCGTGCTTAATCTTGAAGGCAACGTCAAAGAGCGGCATGGTAGGCTCTCCGGAAGGAACGGCAAATAACGGTACTGCCGTCAGGTGACGGTCTGGCGCAGGCAATGGGTTTGCGGCCTAGTTTACAGGCAAGGTTCGTCCCCGAAAGGCAGGGTGCCTGTCCGACCGTTGGGGCAGCCTCCCGGAAAAGATACAGAGAGTAGCATGTCGGGAAATCGGCATGGAGTGAGTTGGTTTCTTGCCATGAAGTCCTATTCGCCCGTCACTTGACGGTTGAAGCTATTTCAGCGATTTCTCGCAGTTTGGACCGGAGGATCTCCAGGAGCATCTGACACCAGTTGTCAGCAGCGAGATTAGACATGCATAGATGTGAGAAGTACAGGAAACCTAATGCCGAGCTTTTCGATGCGAAGAACTACGTAAGCAGGGTCTGGCACACACCTCGTAGCCCAGAGCTGAGGGACAAAGAAGAGGAGATTCCTGTTGCCCGTCGCAAGGTGATCCAAGTTGTGTTGGCAGTACTTCTGATCGGGTTAGGCTTTCAGCTGGCTGTGATTTCCTCCAAGGGTTCGGTTTCATCGCTAGCGCTCGGCGTTGAGGAGACGGGTGCCATGAGATTGGATTCCGGGGGCGGGGTAACAGTGTACAGGTATCTCCATTTCTTTTCAGACCCGGCCGATCTCTTCTACTGGTCAGAGAGGAGCCTGCTGCTCTTCATTGAGGTCCGAAACGCCTCATTCAGTCAGTCTTCTGCAGAGCCTTCTGTTATGGTAGTGGACGAGCAGAACCGGACGGTCTTTGCAGGGCATTTTCGACCTGAAGAACGCGAGGCAGGAGTCCGATTCGCCTTCAATGGGTATCTCATCCAAAACGGGAGTTACGCGGTTTACGTCTTCAATCCGACGCCGAAACCAGTCATCATCAAGGTAGTTGTGTACCCGATCATCCAGACATACCGGATAGACCTGCCGTATCTGTGGGAGGGCTTTGCGATAATTGCTGTCGGTCTTGTGTGCTTGTGGCTCACTGCCAGGATCTGACCCCACAGATGTGCAACGTACTGCGATCAATGACCGACAGATGACGGTACTATGCTTATGCCGATCCTTTCCCTGTCAATGCAACTAGAAGCCTGCATGAAAGCCAGCAAGAACACCGTGAGGGGAGCGATAGGGTCGTTAGTCGCTGACATCCGTCGGAAACTCGACCTGAAGGAGATCGCAATTGGCATCGCGAAAGCAGCTTGGCTTCACCTAAGAGAGACAGCGCTTGTTGCAGACAAGAGACCGTTTGCTCCTCAGCATTTTCCCGACTTCGAGAAGCTTCAAGGTCAAGCTGAAGCAAGACGTGTCCGAGATGAGGCGCTGGCAAGGATTCAACTGGCGAGACAAGCTGCGAGATAGTCTGTGAGATTGGGACCAATCGGAACTGAAGACTCGATAGATCAGCTGGCCCAACTGGGCGCCTTGAAATACGATCATTCCCCTGCTAACAAGAATCCGGCGGACTGTCGCATGTTGCCGCTGATGTAGTTCCACATGATGACCTTCCCGCTTACGTAGTATGCGTTTGTTCGGTAGCGATCCATCTGTGCAGCGATTCTCATCACTGTCCTTGCTGATAGACTGCAGAATTTGAGGGGCGATCCCTTAGATCCTCGCACCAGTCTGTACTTACTTGCGGCTTCGCATGAACCTCTGTCAATCAGAATAAGGCAACGAATGCTGCCCCATCCTGCAAGCTTAAGGGGTAAGGACCAGGCGGCCTAGAACGTCTCCTTTCCGGAGGCGAGTTAGCGCTTCGTTCACCGCCTCCAAGGGAAGCGTTTCAACTTGCCAATCAAGTCTGTCTCCGCGAGCATACCCAAGAACAGCCGACAGATCTTGCATAGATCCCCAAATTGACGTTGTAAAGAAGGACTCGTGAGGTACGAAACCCATGCCGAACGGCATCTTCCCTCCTGCTTCGCCAACCTGTGCGAGTATGCCTCCTCTTTCGAGGATCCTGACACCCAACGCGAGAGTCTCGTCCGAGCCAACAAAATCCAGCACCACTCTCGCTGATCCAGTCATGTTCTCTGGGAGAACTGCCTCATCTGCACCGAGTTCCAAGGCGCGTCGGAGCTTCCCCTCATTGAGATCTACCGCAACCACATGAGCCCCTGTAAGTAGCTTTAGGTACTGGATAGCGAACTGGCCGAGAGCACCGACACCTAAGACGACAGCACTCGGTCCATCCTTCAACAACCATCCGCTGACCCGACGAACCACTCTGTACGGAGTTACGCCGGCATCAGCGAGAGGAGCGCAGCGTATCGGATCAAGCCCATCAAGAGGCAGGAGATATCGTCTCGAGGGCACTATCACATACTCAGCGTAACCGCCGTCTCGAACCCACCCAGCCTCGGCGGCCTCGGCGCAAAGCTGCTCATCTCCTTGGGAGCATAATGTGCATGATCTGCATCCCCAACTTGCATAAACAAGAACTTCTCCGATACCTTCTGCCTCCCCGCCTATTTCGTGACCAAGCACAAGAGGAAGAGGTACATTTGGATACCTGCCATCTGATATGTGCAAATCGCTGTGGCAAACGCCAACGCCTTTTACCCGAACAAGGATTTCGTTTCCCTTCGGTTCTGGTGTCGGCAGTTCTTCAATTGCCAGTGGCGAACCGAATCTGTGAAGTACAGCAGCTTTCATGTTCTCACCTTGAGCCGAGTATAGTGCACCCATGGAACTGAAAAGGCCTACGAGGCGCCCGCACACCGGCTCAAGCGGCAAGGATCAGATTTCTTGACCAATCTGTCTCGATCGTTCAACCGTCCTCTTGAATGTGACGTCTTGGGCTCACATCATCCTCTTGGAACTGACGACCTGAATAAGATCACAAGTCACTGACCAAGTATTCGCAGGCGTGTCGTGGCCGTTTCCTTTCACCTGTCGGTGGAGACCTCTTCTGAGGCCCCGCTCTGTTCCGTCAGCTTCAGTCGTCGTATGAACCGGAACAGCTTCCATCATGTTCCACTGAAGCTGACACGGTGATGTTCGCGTTTCTCAACGAACATGCTCACACCGCATTCAGAGATAGGAACCAGCCGTCAAGCGACGGTAGAAGTAATTTATCGCGACGACTTCTCGTGACCCTTTCAGGACGTGCGTCTGCATGTGCAGAAAGCCACAGAACCACGTCACGTCAGCCTTGACTCCATCGAGTGCCCAGATGGGCTCCCAAGTAATCGCGACAATGCTGGCGAGAAGAGAGGTGCCTGCCCACAACTCGCAGAAGGTCCGGATTGCTTGAGCATAGGCATGAGTCCGGGCCAGAGCTGATTTAGAAGGTTCATGATGACAGATGAAATGGAACCAACAGCGTCAGCTCCTAATCTATTTGGCCACCTTTGCTCTTGCCGTCACAGGGTTCGCTGTCCTCCTTGCGACCCGGAGCTTTGTCCGGTCCCTTGCTTTGGCTATGTTGATCGTGGCCGGTCTGCTTCTAACCGTAGATTGGCATGCACGCACGTTTGCTTATCGCTGCAGGATTTGTGGACACGAGTTTGAAGTCTCGTTCTGGACCGACCTCTTCAATCCTCACTGGCCGAGCAGAGACGGTGGCTGGAAGTATCTAAAGTGCCCAGCATGTCGGCGGCGAACGAAAGCTATCGTCATAGAAAAGGCGAAGACCGTGAGAACATGACCGGCGACCTGCGCATGTTTTGCAGACTCTTGGCATAGCTTTTGCCCGATGACCATTTCGTCGAGATCCAGATCATAAGACTGTGTAGGATCGGGAGGTTCTCAGACCCAGTCAGGTTCGGAACCCTACCTGTTTTAGGCTCCAAACCGGTTACAAACAATGGTATGCATTCCAGACCGACTTGCTTTGTATCAGTCAACGATGAAGGAGTGGCTGCTCTACAGCTAGCTTGTCGCGTGCGATACTGCTTGAAGCGAACTTGAAACAAGCGCTAGGTTGACAGGTCTAAACGCTCGAGCAGAATGACGAAGACCACAAAGAATGAAGGCGCCAGAATCAGGCTGTCACATAGAGACAGGTCAAGAAACATCCCGGGTTGAAGGTTCTATAATGTGGGCCGGGATAGGTTTAGACTCGCGTTTAGAACTCTCAACCAAGCAGACTTCCAGCTTAGGAACGGCTGAAACCGAGCTAAGAACAAGCAAGAAACGAGCTCAATAGGGTTGGGAACCTAGGAGGCCCCCGATGCGCAACCGAGAATCGTGCTAGGAACAATGCCATACGGCAGGCACCGGTTACCATCTGGATAGCGTAGTTCGGTTGTTCTTGGCAAGACATGCTTTCATATCTTCAAGATTCAGATGGTGTGAGAATCAGGATCGTTCAAGTCGGCTTGGAGATACGAGATTGGACCACCAGAAGGCGACGACAATCAATCACGTTGAAGTCAGGCTCCTTCCGATCATACTTGAGAGGATACTGCGCAAGCATCGGGAACTCAGAGGCATGGAATCGCTCATCCTCGAGACGACAAGTGCGCCGGATATGATTCTTCAAGGACACGGAAGGAGCTGTTGGCATTGAAACACTACGACCAGACGCCTCTGGGCTCGAAAGATGTGGTGGTTGTCTATCGCGAAGACAAGCAACTCATTATCACAGCGTTTTTAACTTCCGACCATTCGAAGTTGTTGAGGAAGAGGCGGACACTATGGCAAAGACCGAACTTGTAAAACTCGCTCCAGAAGGAATCGATATCGAGTACGATGAGAAGGGAGACGTGCTCTACATCTCGTTCGATCCCGAAACCGCGGCTGACGATTCTGAGTTGACTGAGAATGACGTGCTGTTGCGGTACAAAGGTGACAAGATAATCGGACTAACCATACTGCACTTCTCTGAGAGGAAGAGGAAACGCGGCTCCTAACGTACGATTCCGATCCGACAATAGTCCCAATGCTCAGAGTTGCTCCTGGAGAAGTGTCGAGCTAGGAGCTAGAGTCATGGCTTCGGGGCAGGTCCAAGAAGACCTAGTAGAAGAAATCGTACGCCGCTACAGGGATGTCCTAGCCGGCCTCGCCAAGTACTAGGATGCCAGACGTTCGAACATCGAACTCGACACTTGCAGCCCGCTCCAGCTCCGATACGATACTCAGTTGGACACCCATTCTGTGAACATAGGTCGTTCTTCAGGACGGCAATCATGAGAGACAGTGCAAAGCTTACGGCTTCAAACGCTCGAGCGAAATGACAAAACCCCGAAACGACGAATACATCAAAATCCGGGTCCCTCGCCCCGATAAGTCAGGAAACAGCCCGGACTGAGGGTTCTATAATGTGGGCCGGGAGGGATTTGAACCCTCGACCTCTGCCGTGCTCACCGATTGTTTCTTGGATGTGAGGGCAGCGTCACTTAACCGAGCTGGACTACCGGCCCATCGTCCTTTGGAGGACTCGTTGTGATCTTGCAGCTCCACCTAATCATTCTTGCGAATCCCACATCACGCCGGGCACTAGAAGCTTGTCAGTTTGGTCTGTGAGAGGACTTGGCGTAGGCGCTGGAAATCTATCATCACTATCTGGCGTAGGTTGTTGTCGTACAGCGCCGCGGCCGGATGATAGAGCGGTATCAGCTTCATTGCTCCAGCCAAGTACAACCTCCCATGGATGTGTCCGATGGTGTCTTCTTCCATGTTGTATCGTTTGAAGATCTGAGAACTCGCTGTATCGCCTAGCGTGCAGACGATCTCTGGCTTGACGCGTTCGAGTTGCCTATCCAAGTATGAGGAACACGCCGCGATCTCTTCCTTCGTGGGCTTCCTGTCCTTGACCCAGTTACCCGATTTCTCTGATGGTCGGCATTTGACGATGTTCGTTATGAACACATGTTCCCGCTTCAGACCGATTGACTGCAGACATTCGTCTAGGAACTTGCCCGCTCTGCCCACGAACGGACGGCCCTCAAGATCCTCCTGTCTGCCTGGGCCTTCTCCGATGAACATCACACTGGCGTTCGCTGGACCCTCGCCTGGAACCGCCTTATTCCTAGTCTCGCACAGGTGGCAAAGCGTACAGGCCATGATCTTCTCGTGAAGCTCGTGAATGCTCAATTCTGCGTTGTCGGCCATTGCGCGCACCGTCAGTTCGTAGGCTTTGGAACGCTTTCACGCAAGATATATCTGAACCCCTTAGGCATTAGGCCCGAACCCTCAGGGAGCTAAAGCATTGCCGATCACAGACGTATTCAAGAAACAACTCGCACAGGAGCACAGGCTACACTACAAAGTGTGCCGCGATTGCGGAGCAAGAAACGCAAAAGGAGCCTCCGGCTGCCGAAAGTGCAGGGGCCACAATCTGCGCTGGAAGAAGAGAGAACTCGGAGCCAAGTAGTCTCACGGACTACAAGCCGTATTCTCAGACAGTGCTGTTGAGAGACGCTAGGCCGGATTCTATTGCATCCCGAGTTGGGCTTTGGCTTCCGGGCTCATCTTGTCTGGACTCCAAGGTGGATCCCAGACCACTTCGACTGTTGCTTCCTTTACTCCGCTGACAGTCTGTAGTTTCTCTTTGACTTCTTGCGAGATGAATGAATGCATCGGACAGCCTGGGGCGGTAAGTGTCATCTTCACGTGCACTTTGTCGTCGTCGACGGCGACATCGTAGATGAGGCCTAGGTCCCAGACGTTTACTGGGATCTCAGGATCATAACATTCCTTCAACGCTTTCATGATATCTTCCATGGTGACCAAACAAGTCACCTCTGCTCTTCATTCTCTGCATGGTTTCCAGTATGCCTTACCGGTTCGGGCACATTCACCTGTCGCGTCTTATCAATCACTCTCTGAGCGATCGACGTAGATTCCTGACTCGTGTACTCCTCAATCTTACCCTCATCACAGAGCTCTGACACACGTGGATCCACAGGGATTGAGCCCAAGAACTCTATCTTGGCGAGATCGGAAGCTTTCCGGCCTTTTGATCTTCCGAATAGCTCGATTCTCTTTCCACAATATGGGCAATCCAAGTAGCTCATGTTCTCCACAAGACCGAGGATGGGAACTCTCATGATTCCAGCCATGTTGATCGCCTTAGCAACGATCGTCAGAGCCAGTTCCTGTGGAGAGGAAACGATCACGACCCCATCGATTGGGAGTGACTGGAAGACTGTGAGAGGAGCGTCGGATGTGCCAGGTGGCAAATCTACCAAGAGATAGTCAAGCTCTCCCCAATCAAGGTCCGAGTAGAGTTGGCGTATCGCACTGTTGATCATGGGACCACGCCAGATCAGAGCAGCGTCGTCACGATCCATGAGCAGATTCATTGATATCAATTTGATGCCGGTCCGGCTGACCGAGGGCGCAATTCCTGACTGAGAAGGCGCCGGGCGGTCTTTCACTCCAAACACTTTCGCTATGCTGGATCCCGTGAGGTCCGCGTCGAGGATCCCAACAGAGAAAGCCTGCCTATGGAATTCAACTGCCAGCAGCGCGGTCACGAGGGACTTTCCCACTCCTCCTTTGCCGGAGGCGACCGCTATTACTTGACGGATCTTTCCCTTGGGCAGTCTGTCGATCCCGTGGCCACTCGAATGCCACGTCTGCTGAACCTCACTTTGCTCAGCAGCTGGACGATTCTTGAGCATTCGGACCACGTTTTCTCTTTCCTCATCGGTCATTCCTGAGAGCTGGACTTCAACTCTGTTTACGCCCGGAAAAGCAGAGACCGCCGTGATCACATTGTCTCTAATCGTACTGGAATGGGGGCAGTTGGGCACGGTCAGCGCAATATCCACACGAACGGTGTCACCTTGGATTTCTGTAGACCTAACCATCCCCAAGTCTACTATGCTGGCGCCGATTTCGGGATCCTTGACGCCCATGAGGGCCTTCACGATGTCTTCTTTGGTGACCATTGCCGGAGGCTCGCGCGCCATAACCTATGTCATATATATACGCTTTCCGACTTACGCGGGCATGCCTCGGCGATGGATTTCTGGCGGGTAATACACCCTTCTCGTAAGCGCGTCATGCAATTGACGACAGTGACTGCAGGTTGCAGTTTCAGGTTGCCATCACGGGCGTAGTCTGTCTCGGTCTCTTGGGTAGAAGATGCATTCTCTGATGTTCTCGGCGCCTGTCACGAGCATCACGAGTCGGTCGAGGCCGACAGCCCAGCCCGCGTGTGGCGCAAGCCCCTGTTTGAACACGGCCAGATGGTCCTTGAAACCTTCGGGGTTCAGCCCTTGCCCCTTCAGCCTATTGACAAGCACATCGTACTCGTGGACTCTGGTTCCGCCTGATGCAAGCTCGAGTGCGCCGTACATCAAGTCGAACGAGTCGGAATACTTCGGGTCATCCTCTCTCGGTGAGATGTAGAACGGTTTGATCGCTGAAGGCCAGTCGGTCACAAAGTAGAACCCTCTGTACAGCTCGCCCAGCTTCTTCTCCGCCGCTGTAGGGATGTCTTCTCCCCACTTGACTTCGACTCCCTCCTTCGAGAGCGAGTCGATGACATCACTGTAAGTGAGACGTTTGAACGGAAGCGGAGGCACATCCAGTTTCACATTCAATGTCTCAAGGCCTCGCGAGCAACGGCTGACGAGCGACCTGTACACCTCGTGAATGAGGCGTTCACAGATCTCGACGACGCCCTTCTGGTTCATGAAGGCACATTCAATGTCAAGCGACGTGAATTCGCTTATGTGTCGTCTCGTTCGTGATTCTTCAGCTCTGAAGAATGGCCCGATCTCGAAGACTCTCTCGAAGACGCTTGTCAACTGTTCCTTGTACAGTTGGGGACTCTGAGCCAAGTATGCCGTCTGACCGAAATAGTCCAACGAGAAAAGGGCTGATCCACCCTCCGTTGCTGAGCCGATCAGCCTTGGTGTCTGTATCTCTGTGAAACCTTCGGCGATCAGGAACTCTCTCGTCGCGCGAAGGATCTCATGACGTACTGCAAAGATCGCTCGTGACGTGCCCCTCCTCAGGTCCATTACGCGAGCGTCCAGTCGCACATCAATGTCTGCAGGAACCCGCCCTGTCGGATCCAAAGGAAGAGGATACACAACATCAGCTAGAATCCTCATGTCGGTAGGGATGACTTCGACTCCACGAGGCGCCTCCTTCTTCGCCTTCGCCTTCCCTCTAACCCCTATCGCGTACTGCTTTCCTAAGGAACCGAGTCTCTCAACAACAGCTGGGGGAGAGTTCTTCTTGACGATCGTAATCTGAACGATTCCCTCCTTGTCACGTAGGGTGAGAAATGTGAGGTTTCCTAGGTCGCGGATGTCTTCGACCCAACCGAACAATGTGACATCTTGACCATCAAGATCGGGAGAGATCTGATTCGAATAATGTGTCCTTCTCCAATCACTCAGACGGTCCAGTGTCATCTCCTTCACTTTTACTTCTTTTCCAGTAGCCTCGCGATTTCTCCGGGCTTGAGGGCAACCTTCACGCCGGCTGCCTTGAGAGCCTCAAGCTTTGACTCCGCAGTGCCGGTTCTGCCCATTATTATTGCTCCCGCATGACCCATACGTCTTCCTGGCGGGGCTGATCTACCCGCGACATATGCGGCTACGAGTTTCGGATACTTCGTCTCTTTGACGTACTGAGCTGCCAGTTCCTCTGCGTTGCCACCGATTTCCCCAACCAGCGCCACTGATTTCGTTTGGGGATCATTCCTGAACATCTCCAAGACATCGACGAAGCTCAAGCCAACAATCGGGTCTCCGCCGAGGCCGAGGCATGTGGACTGACCGAGACCGGCTCTACTGAGACTCGATGCGATCTCGTAAGTGAGCGTTCCACTGCGTGAAGCGAGTCCAACTTCTCCCTTCTTGAACACGTGCGCAGGCATGATGCCAAGCTTGCACTCGCCCGGCGTGATTATTCCAGGCGTGTTCGGGCCGATTATGACGCATCCTCTCTCCTTGGCCCGAGCCATCATGTCAATCGAATCCCTGATCGGAATGCCCTCAGTAATCACCACGATCGGATTCAGCTCATGAGAGACAGCCTCAAGCACAGCATCACGAGCAAACGGAGCGGGAACGAAGATTATCGACGCGTTCGCGTCCGTCTTTGATACAGCTTCAGCGATCGTGTCAAACACAGGAACACCCCCGACCTGTGTCCCGCCCTTTCCTGGCGTTACTCCTCCGACGATCTTGGTTCCGTACGCCAGCATTAGCCGAGTATGAAAAGTCCCTTGTGAGCCAGTAATGTTCTGCACGATCGCTTTCGTGTTTGAACTCACAAGCACCGCCAAGCTAGGTTCCTCCTTTGACCGCCTGAACCACTCTTGAAGCCGCATCCTCCATCGTCTCGAGCGAGGGTATCCCAGCTTCCTGGAGAATCCTTCGTCCTTCTTCCTCGTTGGTTCCCACGAGCCTGATCACTATCGGCTTTGTCAGTCCCATTCTCTTTTGGACCTCGAGCAAGCCCTTGGCGACCTCGTCGCATCGGGTGATTCCGCCCATGATGTTTAGAAAGAGCGCCTTCACTTTCGTGTTACTCAGCACAATCTCAAGGGCCTGTGCGACCCTTTCCGCGGTTGCTCCTCCGCCGACGTCGCAGAAGTTCGCGGGTCTGCCACCGTGGTCCTGTATCATGTCCAAGGTTGCCATGACCAGCCCCGCGCCATTGCCCACTATTCCGATGTCACCGTCGAGCTCAACATATGCAAACCCTTTCTCGCGTGCTTTGACTTCAAGCGGTGACAGCTCATGCTGGACATCTACCGTCTGCTCAAGCAAGGCCTTGTGTCTGAACAGCGCGTTGTCGTCTACGATGAAGCGTAAATCAGCGGCGACGAAGCCGCCCTTCTTGGTCTCGACTAGCGGATTCGACTCCGCCAGCTCGGTGTCGTACTCAATCGCCATCGCGCAGAACCTCGTCATGAGGGCACTAAGCTCCGTGAGTTGGGCTCCCCTGTATCCGAGAGCCTGCGCTAGCTCTCGAGCCTCAAATCCTTCGAGCCCTCTCCCCGGCTCCAGAGGACGTCTGATTATCTTCTCTGGGCTCCGCTGGGCGACCTCCTCAATGTCCACCCCACCAACCTGAGAAACCAGCAGAACGTAACGCCGAGCCGAACGATCAACAACTAAACCGAGGTAGAGTTCCCGTGCGACATCGAGTTTCTCTTCGACAAGAAGCTGGGTCACTGCTTCGCCTTTGATCTTTGATCCCAAGATTGAGGAAGCGACTTTCTCTGCATCGTCGGGAGTGCCAGCGGGCTTGATGCCGCCCGCTTTGCCTCTGCCGGCAACGAGGACCTGCGCCTTCACGACCACTGGACACGCAAGTTGCTGAGCTACCTCTCTTGCTCCTTGAGCATTGAACACAACGGACCCGCGGGGGACCGGCAGACCAAGTTGTGAGGCGATCCTCTTTGCTTCATATTCGAAGATCTTCATTGACACTAGCCTCGGCAACTCTACCGTGTGAAAGCGTCCTATTGTCTCGGTTCGGCTGATATAACGCCTTCCGGGATCGGCCAAGGATTTCGATTGCGCACAGGGGTTGTTCGATGCCGTGGAGCTAGCAAACTTAATTAGCGTTACAGAATTGTAGTCACTCGATGAGACGTTCTGCTCCATTGAGTTGAACGTTGAAGCGACAACTATAGGGCAAAGAAACGATGAAGACGAATGGTCAAGACAATCCTGGATGCGTTCTGCATCAAGAGCGGCATACTCTGCCGCAAATGTCAAGAGAAGATTGAGAAAGGTCAGATAACAAATCTTGACCTGAAAATCATTAGACTCCTTTCTGATCTAGAGAAAGACAATCCAGCGCTACAAGATGTAACATACCATAGGGCTGTTGAAGCAGACGACAACCTAGCGATTCTGGTCAACAGGCGAGACATGAAGACGATGCTCTCGGGAGGGGCAAAGACCGTTCATGCGATATCCGACTCTCTCGGAAAGAGAGTGAAGATCCTTGGCTCCGGCGGAGACGACCGGCAGTTCTTGGAGGACCTCTTCAGCCCAATGTCGATCTTGACCTTGAACACGATCTGGATTCCTGACGGCACAACCGAAACCAAAGTAATACTCATGGGTCGGCAGCCGAGACGGATGCCCGTTGACCCAGATGTTGTGAAGAAACTCGCAAAGCAACTGCGCAATATGACGCTCAGGATTGAGTTTGAGAAGTTCTAGCTGAGGATGAGCCTATCGGATAGGCGACGTTCTTCTGAGGCACTGTTGCCCTAACTGTGTCCGACACGAACTTCACGTACAACTCAGGGTGTTCAGTGTGCATCGGATACATCATCTTGGGCTTGATCCTATCGATGATTGACTTGACCTCACCGGGCATTATGTGGCCTGAACAGTGCACGTGATACATTGGCAATCCGAAATGGTCAAGCCAGTTGACGACTCGCTCGAACTCGAATTCCTGCTCTTCGTTGAAAGGCTCGGAAATCGATAGTATGAAGCAGCTCCCTGGCTCTGGGCGAATCTCAACCAGTTCCTTGAAGTCTCTGGGGGTACTCGCAAGCACGGTGTTGCTCTGCTTGTTCTTTATGTCGGATGCTTCAACTACGTTTTGAAAAGAAAGGACACTCTTCTCCCATCCAAAGTAGCGCTTCTTGCTCCGCTGATAGATGACCACGTGCTTATCGTGAGCGACATCTGGAATCGCAATCTTGCCCTCGTTTGCGAGCTTCGAAAGCAGGTAGGCTTGTCTGAGCGAGATCGCAAGAACTCTGCCACTCTCCTTGACGACATTGTAGAAGGTTCGGAAACGATCAACGTCCACATTCGAGAAGTCCGCCAAGACAATCTTCGAACTTGATCGCACGATCGAAGAGATCTTCGACTGCACCTCTGCCTCTGTGGTTAGGGTTGCACCAATGAGATTCGTTCCCTCCGCGAGCAGTACGTCCGCTCTGCTTTCACGAGCACGCTCCACAAAGTCCTTCGTCATCTCAGACTTCGTACCATGAGCCCTCAGGTCGCCTGTATAGACGAGGGTACCCTCGGACGTGTACACAACAAATCCGTATGCTGCTGGTACCGAATGATCCACATGAACCGGTTCCACCTCAATGGAACCCAACTTGATCTTCGATCCTGTTCTGAATGTGTTGAACCTTAGGCCAGAGATGTCGGCTTCTAGGCTCTTAGTTCGCGTCTCATACAACGATCGAATGATGGTAGCAGTGGTCTCTCCGCAATAGACAGGGATCTTTCGGTTAAGGAACGAGATGCATCCAGAGTGATCTCCATGCGAGTGTGAGAGGAAGACCCCCTGTATGCTAGGTTCCGATTCCTCGAATTTGTACAAGCCGGGGAGTTTGGGAAGCATCCCGAACTCGAGCAGTTCCCTCTCGTCTCTAGGCGCAAGCAGAGGCTCAGAATAGAATCTTCTTCGGTCAGAGTAGCTCACCCCGAAGTCGAGCAGAATCCTCGTATCACCGTCTTCGACGAGGAACTTGTTTCCACCTATCTCCCCAACTCCGCCCAAAGGAGTGAATGTGGAACCAGAGCGTTTCAAGCGAACATGTCCCTGTAGACCATACTGTGAGGTACTCTGATATTCTCTTGCTTTCGCACGCGGCAACGATTATCAAGAGGCGGCCTTGAAGTTCGCCGGGATTGCCTTGCTAAGGGGCGCGATATTCGATCTTGGAGAGACTCTGATCCACCTGACCGCGTCTTGGGAGCAGGTCAGAGAAGGCAGAATGAAGGCGATCCATGAGGCTCTCCAGGAACATGGACTCACTCTCGATTTCAAGGACTTGAAACACGAATACATGAAGCTGCATGATGAGGAATCCGAGTATGCTAATCGCACTCTTGAAGAGATCGAGATTGCAGGATCGATCGCGAAGCTGCTGGATAGACTCGGAGTGAAGGAGAGACAGAGACCTGTGATGACGGATTTGGTGAAGAAGTTCTTTGTTTTTGAAGTGGACTCTTGGAGTCTCTTCCCTGGAGTCCAAGAGATGCTACAACAGGTTCGTGATCTGGGCTTGAAGATGGGCTTATGCTCGAACTCGAGAAGCGACTGGGCAGTCAGAGAGATCGCGGAGCAACTGGGCCTCACGAAATACTTCGATTCGATCGTGACGTCGGCTGCAGTTGGTGTGAGAAAGCCGAGACCTGAACCATTCCAGCAGATACTGAGATTGCTTGGCCTTCAGCCAAATGAGGCCGTGATGATTGGAAACTCGACGGAGGCCGATATTGCGGGCGCAAAGCCTCTCGGCATCAAAACGATTCACGTCACCTATGGAGACGACGCTGAAGAAGGCTCAGTTGATCCCGACGCGACAGTGTCCGCGATTGGAGGCATCGTTCCAGCGATCAAACGCATTGCGGCCAGTTGCTAGTCACGCCGAACCCTTTTTGCTCAATTGAAGCACTTCGACAAGTGCTAACGAAACCTAAATACGCGGCGTTCTCGGAATGACGCGACCCAGTGCTTGTCCTTGGCTCAAGATGGCGCCTACGGAAGGTCGTCTGAACGTGTCCCACTGAAGCAACTCAGCGATTACATGTGGGAGATTCCCCAATCGTTCAGGCCAGGCATGAGAGTTGCCGGCAGAATCTATGCCGACAAGACACTGATTGAGAAGATGCGATCAGACGCCACGTTGGAACAATGCGCAAACGTAGCCACATTGCCGGGCATACATAAGTGGTCACTTACGATGCCCGACGGACACGAAGGATACGGTTTTCCAATCGGCGGCGTGGCTGCGATGGATTACGACGAAGGCGTCGT
>JALHTB010000103.1 GCA_022865625.1 Candidatus Bathyarchaeota archaeon | reverse complement strand
CTGGCCAACGACTCGAACCGGAGATGGCTGAGCGAACGCATTCTGCTGATCAAGACCGCTAGGACCCGGGAAATCAACATGGCCCCCGAAGATGGTGAATACCTCAAGGCCGAGTTTCTGCGACGGCATCCAATCCTCATTCCGCGATACTCGAGAGATTTCCCCCGGTTGATAGCGCTCGTACACTCAGAAAACAATCGGATCGCAACAAAAGACCTGCACCCTGCATGAGAAACAGGGGGGCTCTAACGTGGTTCACTCTAGCTTTGTTTTGACGGTGATGTGGAGGTCTACGCGATGGGGAGTCGAGACATCAGGGGAGTGAGCAGCCGCAAGGCCACGTTGCGTTTCTTGTAGATGAGCAACGTCGACGGAACTAGCAACAGCAGCACGACAAGAAGCCAATAGTTCGAAAGGAACACTGACAGCTTATCGATCCCAAGCATCTCCCTCCGACAGGCGCCGATGGCGGCGGTAGTGGCCCATTTCCACTCTGCATTGGACCAGGCTTGAAACTTAGCGCCTCCACACGAGAGCGTCTTGATCATTGGAACATCATCGCTCGTCCATACCAACACTGCCGACTGGATCCATAGGAGACTTACCCCATGCCTGAACACGGTCTTGAGACGACGTGGCGACGTACGACGACGCACGACGGACGACGTGACAGAGAACCTAGGTTCTCTGTACTCTCCTACGGGGTTTGGTTGCGTCCTAGCAGAAAGGTGGCAACACGAGTGCAGCTCCGCAAGCAGGGCAAACCTTTGCGTCCAAAGTAGTCATGCAACCACGTTTCGGGCAACACGCTTCTTCTGCCAAGGTCTCTCGCATGACAGAAGCGACGCTGAGATAGTCAACCTCTCCGTCTTCCCTCTTCGGAGATAGAGATCGCGGCACATAGCTGTCACTGCCTTGATGTCTTCGAAGTGACGACAGATTATTGCTGACACTTGGACAAGGCATAGACGGGTGAACCAGTTGGCCCACTACTGCGAGGATTGTAGACAGGTTGTGGTTAGCGAGGTTTCTGCTAAGGTCCACTGTCTATTAGGTCACATCGTAAGACGGGACATAGGATATCCTAGGATCATATCATGAGATTGCCGCGTTCGGCCGATCTCTTTCATCGGGGAGTCTGATCAACCAACTATCTCTCGAACTCTTGTTCGAGTCACCACTTTGCGTCGCCCATGAACGATCCAAGACTGCCGAGAGAGCGGCCACGACTGCGAGGCACACCTAGACAGTGTGGCCACACGAAACTTCTTGCGTTGACGAGGTGCCGACGTACCAACGAGGCAGTCTATCGTTGGATGTTGTGTGGCAGAATCACGAGCACAAGTCGCCTACGCGAAGAACGACAACGGATGCGGCCCTAGTGTCACAGCCGAAACGGTGCAACTGGTGCCAGAAGCGACTACGAGCCGAACACAAACTACTCATCTGTCCAGGCTGCATCGAACAACTGGTGGAAATGCTCAAGCGCTGAATCGGAAAGAGAAGCGACCTGCCGGAACTCGAGCCGTCTCTTTTTAAGAAAAACCGCCTCTGATGGAAGCCAAACCGTGCGGATGGCGATGGAGACATCACACACCTCGCTCAATAGAGATTTGCTCTTTACCGGAAAGTACATACCCGAAGATCGTAGTATTGGCAAATAGCATAAGGAAATATTGGTAAATGGCGTTTCATGGGATAGTGAGGGGTGAAAGACCCTGCGAGTTCTACTGATCCACGCTGAATCGTTCGAATATCAGGTACGCGAGAAAGCAGTCAAAGAGCCGGAGGAATTCGACCAGTCACGCTCACGTGGCCGTATGGAGCAAGTCTTGGTCGCCTTCTGCACGATAGAGAAAGACGATGAGAAAGACCCATCACAGGTGGCAAAGAACGGAGTCGATGCTGTCAGAGAGGTCGCAGCCCAAGTGAAGGCACAAAACATCATGCTGTATCCCTATGCGCACCTCTCAAGCAGCCTCGCATCGAGAGATCCCGCGATCAAGGTTGTCGCCGCAATGGAGACTCTCCTGAAGGACGCGGGCTTCACCGTCCAAAGAAGCCCGTTCGGCTACTACAAGAGCTTCCGAATTCACTGCTTGGGTCATCCTCTCGCCGAGCTTTCACGGACGATCACCGCAGAGAAGAAGGCTGAGGAACGAGCACCGGTTCCGACCGAGTACATGATAATGGATCTCAAAGGCAATCTGTACCGCCCTGGTGAGTATCAGTACTCCAAAGGGGAAGAAGAATTCAGAACCCTCGTGGAGAAGGAAGCTTTGAAGAAAGGGCTCGTCGGCGGTGCAGAGCCACACTTCCTCGACTACTGCCGCAAATTCGGGATCGAGTGGGAGCAGTACTCCGATGTGGGTCACATGAGGTACGGCCCCGAGGCCACGCTCATCTTCGATCTGATAGCAGATTATTCATGGAACCTTGCAAGCCGTGTGGGCTTCCCTGTCCTGCAAGTTCGAGGTACTAACATGTTTGACCTTTCGGTGAAAGCCGTCAAGGAACACGCGGACCTCTTCGGAGCGAGACTCTATAAGATCGACCTCGACGAGAAGAGCTTCGTCATGCGTTACGCCGCATGTCACCAGCAGTTCGCAATGGTAAAGGACTGGACAATCAGCTATCGGAATGTTCCATTCGGCACGTTCGAGGTTGCTGATAGCTATCGCCTCGAACAGAGCGGAGAGCTGCTTCTGTGTTTCAGAGTGAGAAAGCTACACATGCCTGATCTCCACATCTATTGCCGCGACTTGGAGAACTCGAAAGATGTTTCGATCAACACGCACAAGGTCATCTACGAAGAGATTGCGAAGCTGGACAGAGACTATGTTTCAGTATACAATACCACGAAGAGTTTCTTTGAAGGCAACAAACCTTACTTCATGGAGCTTGCCAGACTCGAACGGAAGCCAATCCTCCTGAACTTTGTTCCGGAGGGTATCTACTATTGGGTGCTCAATATCGAATACCACATCATCGACGAACTCGAAAGGCCTAGAGAGATAGCCACATTCCAGATTGACATGGGCAATGCGAGACGATTCAATATTTCATACGTTGACTCGAATGGTGCAAGGCAGTATCCGCCGATAATTCACACAGCACTGATCGGCACAGTGGAACGCTACATCTTCACAATCCTAGACAGTTGCGCCAAGCTGGAACAACAGGGAAAGAGGCCTCAGCTTCCACTCTGGCTCGCCCCAAGTCAGGTCAGGATCATCCCTGTCACTCACGAGTTCTTGTCATGTGCTGACGAACTTGCGGGCAAATTCAACGAGTCGAGAGTGAGGACCGATGTGGACGACTCGGACGAGACGGTGCAAAAGAGAGTACGAGACGCCGAGATGTTCTGGATACCGTACATCATAGTTGTTGGAGCACGAGAGGAATCCTCGACAAAGCTGCCTATACGAGTCAGGGAGACGAGTGACCAGCGCAAGATGTCCGTCGAAGAACTAGTGACTGAGATCAGGGAAAAGACCAAAGGGTACCCGTTCAGGCCCCTTACTGTTCCCCTTCACGTCAGCGTAAGACCAGTGTACCGAACATAGCCCTGGCAACATTTTATATCCTCTAGTAGAGATGAGGACAATCGTGTAGTGATTTCCCATGAGCCGTGATCAACTGTACGGTGGCGCTATCTTCGTGATCTCGCTAATCATCGCCATAGGGTACTTGATTGCCTTCTTCCCCCAAGTTCTCTCTTTGCCGCAATGGCTCCACGAATGGGCTGTGGGTCTGCCCGTGCTTCTCTTCGTGCTTGCCGTCCTCGTGATCTCCATGTGGATCGGGTGGACAATGATGACGACTCCTCCGCCAGTTCCATTGGAGCCTGAAGTGCCTCCGGAGATCAAGACCGAACAGAAGAGCTGAAGGAAAAGGCACAGCCACATTCTCTTGCCCGTTGGCACCACAGGCCACGATAGACCTAACTACCTACATTCATTGACTGCTGGAATCAGGAAGACGAAGCGGATGGTTAGGAGATTGGATGTCACGTTTTGGGTTGCAGTGGTCGTCATAGTCTTGCTAGGGACGATCGGGGGTGTTTTGTTCAAGTTCGGCACAAACGAACTGGGGACTATTGACTTTCGGCGACTTCTCGAGATCAGGATGTCGACTACTACACTTGTGTTTGCCGGGCTCGTGGTTTTCAGCGTCATTCTGTTCTTCTATAGCGGGTATAGTCTGCGCGATAACGGCTTCGCGGCCAGGTACCTGTTCTCTCCGATAATCTTCTTGGCTTTGATCATGATGGCGGTCTCGCGATTCTTGATAGGTGTGCCTCTGTCTGTAACGGGACTGGGTCGGCTGACCGGCCTGCTTACCGCCCTCGGAGTCCTGACTACTGCAGTAGCCAGCAGCATAGTCTTCAAGGAGACGTTTTCCACCCGTGTCTTGGCGGGAATGGCTCTGGCAGTCGCGGCCGTCATTCTGATTGGCGAATGATATCCGGGTCTGTACAGTTGATCTGACACAGTCTGCCTGCAGAAACGTAATATGGATACTAGACTCATTCGTGTTCGCGGTGAGTGATGTGATCAAAGGCATTCATCATATCGGGATAGCTGTGTCGAATCTTGATGAGGCGTTGAAGACCTACAAGTCAGTGCTTGGTCTTGAGCCAACCTTCGTCAAAGAGGTCAAAGACCAGAAGATCCGAGCGGCAAGTTTCAAGCTGGGCGAGAGCTCAATAGAACTCTTCGAGCCGACTGATCCAGCAAGCAGCGTGGCAGGTTTCCTGTCCAAGCGAGGCGAAGGAATGCATCACGTGGCATTGGCTGTTGATGACATACGAGCAGCACTGGATGCCGCCCAGAAGGCGGGAGCCACAGCCATCGACCGGGAACCGCGAACCGGAGCAGAGGGCCAGCTGATCGCCTTTCTTCACCCGAAGTCGACCAGAGGCGCGCTAGTGGAACTCTGCCAAGAATAGGCTGCACTACGATCGTGTCTACGACCGCACTGGGCGACTTGGTGCTGGTCTGCCAATAGCGTTGACCATAACTGGGCGAGCGCAAGCTCCCGACTTCTGGTCGTGGAGTAAGCGAGCCCTTGCAGCTTAAACGTCTGACACACACCGGATCTGCTGGGCCGAATGAGACAATCCCGGAAGGGACAGTAGGCTCAGATGTGGTTGAGATGTCCGAAGCCTCGAATAAGACTCTCAACCGAAAATAGGCGGAGCAGGTTCGAGTAAGAGATTGTGTCGTGAATATGGCTGCTCGCTGCGGCGGGTACGCTGTCAGGCCAATGGTTTGGCCTATGCTTCTACACTGGGATGGATGCAGGTGGAACCGCAACAACGGAATGCCCACCCAAGCGAAGAGGATCAGTGTGGAAGCATGAATCCCCGCGACTTTTAGTCGACGAGGGAGTCAATACTCACGAAGCATGTCTTCTTTTCCAGGAGCGCTAGTTCCAATTCTTTGAGGACTTGGCAACCGATCAGCAGCTTGCCGGGGCCTTGAAGAGGTGTGAGGATGTCGGTCTCGACCTGTTTGCTGTCCGCCTCTACGATGGCCATCGCTGATCTCATTGTCATTGCGCCGGCCAGCGTCCGGTAGGTAGGTCGAATGTCCTCTGGAACTTCGATATCCGGAAGTCTGAGGAACTCGAAGACATCACCTGTCACCACGATCGGGCCGCTAAATCCGGTGTCGACCCTTAGGAGCAGCTTGCCAGTTTCAGGGAATCGCAAATCATGCAGAGGGTTGAGTATGCTGGCTTCTATAACGTAGCCCCAGTCTCCAGCTTCGAAACAGTCCCTAATGTTCAATTGATCCGCCAAGCCATTCACCCGAAGCCTGAGATCTTATCACGAAACCTCTCGTTGTACTGTTGTCTTTCATTCGCTTGAAGGCATCACCCAGGGTTGGAAAACGTCCGAGAAAGGTTCCCTTCGCGATCACGAAATACTCTCCTGGATGCTTCAGCAGTTCCTCTTTGATCTCCAAGTAGGCTTCAACATTGCGCTCGCTCTCGATGTCCCTGCTCTGTTGAACCGTGAGCCACACCCTTACCGCCTCATTGAATACCTGGCCAACTGTTTTCCCTCGCATCGCGGCCTCAGCCTTCAGACGTGAGTACAACTTGCGGTCGACCTTCTTCAGCAATACATCAGACAAGGTTTCTCGAAAAAAGAGAGGTTAAATAAGTTAATAAAGTTTAACCGCCTCCAAGCGTTCCGAGTTGGATGGATTTCTGCGCGAGTGCGTGGCGGAAGAAGCCGTAAGGTATCCTATTCGTCTTTCTTCAACCCTTGCGGCTCAGTCGTTTCTAGTGCGCTCGGATGTATTGGAAGAATCGAAAGCCGGTGTAAACGTGAGGTCTCCCAGAAGGAGAATCAAGTCTACATCCAGCCTTCTGTTGGCCACGTCGTCCCACAAGCTTCTTCTGATAGAAATGAGGCGAGCGCAAACCCCCGACTTCTGGTCGTGGAGTAAGCGAGCAAGTTGACGAGTTTAATGCTCTTGTCCGCGATCGGACTGTTTGGAGTCGAATCATACACGCCCACATGGGCTAGTAGACTCCAGATGTGAGTGGGATGCCTGAAGACCCGAATACGGGCGCCCACTCGAAGAAAGCGGCGGAGAGGTTCAGGGAACAGGCGACATGAATATGGCGGCCCGCTGCGGCGGGCATGCTGTCAGGCCGATGGCTTAGCCTATGCTTCTACACTGGGATGGATGCAGGTGGAACCGCAACAACGGAATGCCCACCCAAGCGAAGAGGATCGGAGTGGAAGCATGAATCTCCCGACTTCAGTCGAGGAGAGAATCAAATCACCCAATCTGCCGGGAAACTCTCAAGGTTCGGCGCCGCTGATGAAGTAATTCGCGGCCTCATTCGGTCGCGAGAGGACCATTTCAGGTAGCGTAGAGCTTGCAGAAAACCCCGACCCCAAATGGGAACTTCCCAGATTGCCTGTGAGAACGGGGTCATTCAGAGTTGAGGTGGCGGCCCCGCGGATGACCTGACAGGGACGCAGTAGTACCGCGTTCTTGGTAGTACCGCAGTTCTTATTGCTACCTCTCCTCTCTTCTGTGTGAGCGAAATTGACAACGGTTGTGGTCACGCGGAAGGGCCAGACGACGATTCCCCAGACGTTGAGGGAGAAGTATCGCCTGGCGGAAGGCACGAGGCTCGACGTTATCGACACCGGCGACGGCGTTCTGTTCAAGAAGGCCGCGTCTACCTCGGACCTCGTTGGGACGAGTAGCAGAGCATATGATCAGCTAAGAAGACGCCTCGACGAGATCAGGCGAGAAGATGCCTGACATCCTTTATGATACACGGTTTTTTCTCAGACTGTACACAGCGAAGGAACTATCCCTCAGAAGACGACTGGTCTCAGAGCTTGAGAGACAGAAACGCCGCTTCGCCTCTGCGATCACTATTCATGAAGTCTACCGAGTAAGCCTCGAAGAAGAAGGACGCGAAGTGGCCAGGATGAGGAAAGCCACGATCGAACGGGACTTTGAGATAATAGATGTCGATTCCGATATCGCGGCTGAGGCTGCTGAGATTAAGGTCGCGCAGGGACGGGACTTCCCACTTGCCGACGCCATCATAGGGGCCACTGCTATCCTTCGCAAGCTCACCTGCCTGACAGACGATGAGCACATCAAGAGGCTGAAGGTTAGAACGCGCTGGGTCTAGGATCTCACGACTCAAGCAAGCCTATATTCTGTAACTTCCGGACTCTGGTTTCATGGCCCGAAGTTTACCTCGGGGAGCCTTGGAAGCTAAAGGAAGAATAGGTCTAGGTTGGGGATGTCAAGAGAGGGAGCGGGTCATTCTGTCAATCGAACGAGTTCTATTCTCGTGTGCGCCCCGGACGGGACTCCCAAGTGTTCGGCTAGGGAAGACCGTGAGAGTGTCGTTGCGCGAGGCATTCATGGGCTGAATCGCGAGGGAAGAGAAAAGGTTATTTGTGGTATTTTGGCATAGCTCTGGCTGGTGGTAAAATGGCACAGGTCGTCGAAAGTGACGCGTCAGGAAGGATAGTGATCCCGAAGACCGTGCGCCAGGCGCTGGGAATCAAGGGGAGGACGCGGTTCCTGCTCGTGGAGCGGGGCGAGGGTCAACTGATGCTCCAAAAACTCGAGGTTGACGAGATTGCACGTAGACTTGAGAGGGAGCTCGCTGGAAAGGACATCGATGCCATTGTTCGAAAAGTCAGAGAAGAAGTCAACAAGAAGATCAAGACCCAGTATCCGGACCTTCTTCGTTGACAGCAACGTCTTCATCGCCGCCATAAAGAATCCGAGGAAGCGCACACGGACGCTCAAGCTACTCATTAGGATGATCGAAGATCCAAGCATCAGTCTCGTTGGAAACGAGCTCCTCACATATGAGACGCTGCGCTACGCGGAGCTCCTAAAGTCCCCAATTGCCGCGGCTCTCGTTGCTGCTCTCCTTAACAAGACCGCCATTGTCTCAGTCTCGAAGAACTATCGGAGGATATGCACGGCTTATCTCAAGACGCCTGACCCAGCAGACGTGCTACACGCCGCAACATGTCTCCAGGCCGGCGCAGTGCTAGTAACGAATGACCGCCACTTCAGAAGAATAAAGCAGGAAGGCATAATCGATGTCTGGACAATTGCAGAGGCAATCCGAAGGTTGATTAGCTCTTCGGAATGAATGCTCCGCTGTTCTAGCTACCAACATGTGTCAGTGAATAGAAAGAGACTGGATCATTGGGACAAGTCAGGGT
>JALHTB010000015.1 GCA_022865625.1 Candidatus Bathyarchaeota archaeon | reverse complement strand
TCCGCCTTGAATACTAGGTTCCCGAAGTCTTTGTCGAAGGTCAACAGAATTCTGCCCTGATCCTTGCCAACTCCCAATACCTCAAGGTCTGAGAGACCAGTTGCTACATCGAGCACGGAGACAATGTCAATCCCATGCTCCGTGATTAGCTCCCACCCATGAATGGGTGTGGGCTTCTGGGCTTGCAGGCTACTATTTCTCTTGCCTGTTCATCCCCAGCATAGGCCAAATCATCTGTGGCCTGTCGGGTCGTGGCCTTTGGCAAGAAACGCGACCCGATATTTATGGCGCTGTTGAAGTCGGCATTGTAGATGAGTTCACAGTTCCAACAGTGGAAGATGCTTTGCGTGAGGCGTTCCGTGTTACGTGAGTTGCAGCGGTGGCATGTTCGACTGGACCAGCGTTCATCTGGTGCTTCTGTTGGAACGCCGACTTTCACGCATTCTTCCTGGATGTAGCGGATTTCTCGTCCATACGTCCAATGTGTGAGTGTCCTGCGTAGTCTCGCTTTGCCGTTGCCTTTGAAGTTCTCGTATTTGATGCCCTTCGGATGCCCGACCACGACAAGAGCATTCTGTGAGGTTGTAGCAACTTGTTTTGCTGCAAGCCGGTCGTAGTATTCGCTGACGTGCAGTCTCTTGTGTCGGATACGCTTGAGTGGCTCCCATTTTCGGGCCTGTTGTAGTTCCGCTGTCCGCTTCTCGAGGCGGTTCAGTTGATCCCGTTTCAACCCGTCCTGGAGGATTGTAAAGTCACTTGACCTTAGAGGCTGATTCGGCCTTAACATCACGGATGCCATTGACCGTTTCACGCCAAGGTCGATTCCACGTACAGCATGGACGGGTTGAGTTGGAACCTCATATTCCACCTTCACGTGAACGTAGTATTTTTCATATCGCTTGACGAGTTGGAAACTCTTCACAGTATCTTGCTCCAGTGCGTCAAGATGGTACTTTGCCGGATTCAGTGGAATCGTAAGCTTGACTCCTCTGCGAAGAGTTGAGATACGCGCCACATAGGAGCAGAGTTTCAGATGTTTCGACTTTTCAATTGAACCGATGCGGCTGTCAAACCATATGGGCACCTTGCCTTGCATTCCGTTCATGAACGGCGGCTGCGGCTCCCTCCGCAGGAGTTTGCGAAGCCACTTCCCGTCACCTTCTCTTCTAGCAATTGCAGCTTCCATACGCCACGCCTTGTGTGCTTCACGGTAGCTCCACCACATCCAAGCCGCCGTGTCGAAGCAGCATTGAGTTATGGCGCCGCTGAGTTTCGCTTGCTCCTTGACGTGTGCATGAAACAATCGCCTGTCCGCGTAGGAGCCTTTCAACTTGTGTTCCCTGAATAGTTCCGACCATGTCCAGGCCCCATACGTGGTTCGTGCAGTCAGGGAATCTAGAATTGAAAGCTTATGCCTCGTGATGCTGTAGTGGACTGGAATCCTGATAGTCTTGATGACAAGCATCACGTTCCCTCTTGCACCATGATCTACTGATCAGCTATTAAACGCGGAGGGTTGCGGAATTGGTCAGCTTGAAAGCTGACACGCAATTCATCCCACCCCTAAACGATGTGGAGTTTCTTGCGCAATTCCTCTCTAAGAAGTTCAAGAGCTCGCTTGGGAATATTCTCGTTTGCGAGAAATTTCATGAGCGCCCCTATGGCAACGGGAAGACCCTTTCTTCCTTCAAAACCTCGCTCGCGTAGCGCAGGGCTGCCAATATGTCGTCCCTTTTGAGCTGCGGATAATTCTCCAGGATCGTATCATACGCCCATCCGTTGGCTAGCAGTTCGAGGACGAACTCGACTGCTAGCCTCGTTCCCTTAATTATGGGCTTGCCGGCAAGCACCTTGGGATCTACTGTAATCCGGTCTCTCCAAGCCAACTGGACCACCGTCACTAGATTCGCCACATATCGGTCGGCTTATTTACGTTTCCGAGTAGACCAGCCCGCATAGTGGCCAGAGTAGCTCCCTCGATTGTGGGAATGGATTTCATCATGGATTCGGTCAGGTTAACCGTGGAGGGGAGAAAGACAGTCTTCGAAGTGAAAGACCAGCCGGTTCCGGCCATGTTGGGGCAGTGATTCGGCCAGCCTTCCCGCCCATGCGCCGCGAGTTAACACCTAGAACCGTCATCCGACAACTTAACAGAACCCTTGTGAGCAATGCACAATTGACACTCCAACGATTGAAATCGTTGGATTCTCTGCTACTCATCTAAGCGGGGCCTCCGCTCT
>JALHTB010000102.1 GCA_022865625.1 Candidatus Bathyarchaeota archaeon | reverse complement strand
TGGAGCCTACTGGCCCTTGCGGGCTTGTAAGATTCGACTCCAAACATTCCTTGGATGCGCTCCACATTTGAACGCTCGCTTACTCCACGACTAAAGTCGGGAGCTTGCGCTCGCGCCAATTTAGGTCAGTCACGTTGGCGTTCTTCAAGACCGAAGAGTACATTATCACTATGAGCGTGGAACCTGGGATCCCAGTCAAGTCTCTATACGAGCGCATTCGGTCTGCGCTGCAGTCTGAGCAGTAGCTCCTGCGATACACCGAGTACTTCCGTCGTCTACTGTAGAACCTGAGATTTCAGGAGGTCTCTCGCCAGGTGTTGCCGCAGCTGGCGCATCTGAAGAATTGAGTGGAAGACTCATCGGCGCCTCGAGTTTGTACGAGCCAGTAGAAGGCCTCCTTGTGGCCGCACTTGGGGCATTCAACTTTCATCTTAGGCAGGGTCCTGATCTTCTGTTCCTCTCTGCCGATGACGATGATGTTCTCCTTCTCGGACTTGAGAGGCTGGATTGTCTTCTCTGGCTTCCTAGTCTCGTACTCGCAGCCTGGACAGCTCAGTACGACCGACTTTTCCTTCTTGACGGGCACCAACCGTGCGCCGCATTTCGGGCAGAACCTCAATTTTCTCCGAACCGCCACGAGAGTCTCACTGTCATTATTAAAACATTCAGAGGAAGGAACTAGGGCGATGCCTCAGCCTAGCCGAAGGCAGTACCTGAATGCGGGCAATGCCATCTGGAACCATGAGTGTCTAGGGCGAACGGGGGACTAGGACCTTCTCAAGCGAAGAAGAAGCAAGCCCTGCAACCCTAGCCGCTTCGGGGACACCCTCTCTTGAAGCACATACTTCGAGAAGCTGCTCAAGGTCCATCTCACGCAGACCGACATAGTACACAAAGAACCTCTTCACTGCCTTCCATTCCCTGCACGGCAGCTTGGCAAAGGCTTTGAGCGTCTGCTTCCCCGACCCTCTCGGTGGTTTACGAAGAGGCTCGGCAGGAATCCTCCGTCTGAGAACAGCCAAGGCGGGAAGCTTTGTCTTCCTGCTAAGGACCCGAATGTCCACGTACCTTCCAGATCTTGAAACTAGCCTGTCGAGGGCGAGAACCCTGAGTTGGGGGAAGTGAGAGGAACGAGTAATCATCTTGACTATGCTAGGGGTTACGTCAGTGACTTCTAACGGCACGGTTGTACGCATGACGCCTTCAAGCCAGCGATTCCCTCTGTATACCACACCTACAATCTGGACTGGAACTGGTCCCTTGACATGTGGCTCGGTGAATGATATTCCAAGAACGCGTATCTCTTTCTTGATCATGCGGAGTTGGACTTCCCGTCCTCGATCTTCTCAGCGACTGACCTGATCAGGCTCACAAAGGCGTCGACGGGGGAATCTGGTGAGGCCGCTATCCGATCGACCGCTTCTTCGAGGGTAACTAACTTGTTGAGATAACCGAAGACGAGGAGAGCTTCAACTGCGTTTGCGCAGTCCTGACGAGTCGTGCGGCGGGGAAGCTCCTGCCTTAGTCCTGATCTCCGGAGGGCCTCTGCTAGGATTCTGTCGCTGACTTTGATGCCTTGAGGTTCTCGGAGCGCCCTCGATCTGCCGAGGGAGAAGACGAAGTTCACGTACGCGTCTCCGAGTTTCGCCAGTCTCGAATCTGCCAGGACTAGTCTCAGTCGCGAGTTGCCTGATTCAGCCGGGGACGGTGGCTTTGTCAAGCTTTTCCAAGAACTCGTTACTCATCTCGCCTACTCTCGTTAGAGCTCGTGCCAACGCCTTCTCGGGAGATGACTCTCGCTTCGTCCGTATGTACAAGATCGAATTGAAGATCAGCGGATGCGGAACGTCGTATCCTGCTATCTCAACACCTTTGTCCTGCAACAAGATGTACTGGAGGAGATTGCAGAAGGTATGGCCTTCTCCCTGTATTTCGAGCCTCAACTCATTCCTCGACCTCTCTAAGACCTTGAGATTCAACTATCCTACCTCGCTTCTACCCCGTAGTCGTCGACCAAGCGCCTATGCTCCGTATTGCCGCATTCACGACACTGCAACCTTCGATTAACTAGGACAAGAAGGTTGCCACATCTTGAGCAGTAGGCTCTGATGACCCCGAGTCCTCTCCCTGCCGTTGTGAGTTCCGGGATCCTGTTCTTGTCGTTGAAGACTTTGGCCTTGATCATGTCGCCTGTCTTGCAGACATCTTCCATGTTCCGCTCGTATCTGGGGCTTGCCGAGGAGATGTGGAGAATTCCAGTAAAGGGTCTGCCGAGGATTTCCGAGTCCACCTTGAAGATGCTTACTATCGCGGACTTGTCATGGGCATTTGTGACTTGACCGATCACTGTTGAGCCATCCGTGGGCATTGTCGGTGTCTTCGCCTTTGCGATAACCCTGACCGTTCTGCTATTGAGATCGACCACTCTATCCCCAGTGAGGTCCGAATAAATGGTGCCACCGCTCTCGTATGTGCCAGGGCCAGGCATGAACTCCTCTGCAACACAGAGTTCCTCCCCCGGAACAACAAATGCGGGTGTTCGAAAATCTCTCGCGGGCATTTCTGATTGAACCTTGCTTGCTCTCACGTAGCGTCGAGTTAGGGATTGACTCTACTGGAGTTTCGGTTCATAATGAGATAGCCCGTATATAAGCAGGGGCAATCTCTAGGCCTTTTCGTCGCGAGGCACGGCCGTCTCTATCCTGTAGCAGTCGACATTGACGGGATGCCTCCGTTTCCTGTGGTGCTCGAACATCCTTGGAATGTCGAGCGTGTATTCGTGGATTGCGCGCACCTTGGATCCGCACTTGTCCAAGTACCGCAGGATGTGATCTCGCGTGGCCGACTTGTGGATTGAATAGACGATGCGTCCGATTTCAATGGCCTTCCTCAGGAAGGCCTTGTCAACATGCGCCTTCTTCGTTCCAAATGGCGGATTCATTATGGCAGTGTCAAATCTGCCGTGGATCACGTCTAGACTACCCACGACCCAATCGACATCGACCTCTGCCGCCCTTGAGTTTTCTTGAGCAACACCAATCGCGATGGGATCGATGTCGATTGCAGTAGTCTGGCTGGCGCCCAGAAGG
>JALHTB010000101.1 GCA_022865625.1 Candidatus Bathyarchaeota archaeon | reverse complement strand
CTATGAATTCCAGATCAAGCCTGCTGTAGAGGTTCTTGACGATTAGTCGTCTAAGAACTTCGGCGCCTTTGCCCAGCAATTCTTGAAGCGCCTTGTAGAAGGTATCGAGGTGGTCTGGAATCTCCTCGCGTCTGATTTGATGGCTCTCCTCGATACGCCTATAGATAGTGGCTCTTACGATTTCGCCGGGGGCCAGCAGGCCATAATCAACAGCGTCGAGTAGCGCAGTTGTGATGAGAGCAGGTGTGGCGGCGGGTTTGAGTGCTGAAGATCCATAATCTTCGCTCATGAGGTATTGCCTAGTCCGGGTTGCATGGAGCAGGGTATATTAGTGTACCGCAAATGGCACGTTGACGTTCTCGCCCATTGAAGCGGAGCTCGATCAGGTCGCCAACGCGAGTCTTGGAGGATTCCTCCCCAAACGAGACGATCATGAATACGAACATACTGACGAAGACGACTAGGAGGAGCGAATTGTGTGTGGGTCTAATAGTGCAGGCACCTGAATTTGAACCGTTGTGCACCACTCTATGAAGAGAACCCGCGTCTTCATGCAAGTTGCAGAGCTATGCCTGGGAAGACTGCGTGACTGTGTGCTTGCAGCGTATCGATCAGAAACTGGCCTTCATTCAAGCCAGCCAGCGTGTCTTCATAGCAACAGATCAGAGTCAAGGGCAGTTCCAAGTGTCTGCCAAGAGCTCGCTCCCTTTGGATCAACTTGTCAACCATTCCGCGTTTGGCAAGCGAGGTTGCATCCGCTACCATTCTGACAGGTACTCCTCGTTTCATGAGTCGCTCTATTAGGTCGCTCAGTAATGGGCTGGTCTTGAGATCGTTCAGTCGCTCTTCTGCAACCATGAGCGTTTCATAGTCGGTTATTGTGAGCGAACGGTCCTGCTCGTACCTGTCTACATAGATTCCCCAGTGTTTCATAGCTTCCCGCAACTCGTCAGGAGGCTCATGGTCAGTTACATAGACCGCAACTCCCTGTTTCTCGAGTGCTTCCTGGAGGAAAGGAAAGACCAGTTCACGTTTCGCACCAATATCCGAATAGAATAGGACAGCATGATCCTTTGGAGCTAGACCTTGCAACGTCCTGACAATGTCGGACCTTTCCAAGTCAGCTCGCAGAACATGTTCGCGCCGAGGAGTATTTGGTGGTTGTGAAAGACGTGTTAGGAATTACGACCACGAAAGGCAGACAGGGATGGTTGCGATGGAGATTTCATATGCACTAGTATAGAAGAAGTGGCCCCTATTACCATGCTCCTAGCTACGACAAGAACCCTCGTCTACCCCCGGGCATTTTGCCGGTCTTTGTCATGCCATCGTTTCGATCTAGATCTACTTATTTCGAGGCTCGAGACGAAGTCTCCAGTCAAGAGAGATCACCGCTGATCGTTTCATCGAGTTTTCCCTCGACGTAACGGCAGACTTGTCACACAAGATTGGAGGCCTGCATGTGCAGAGAAGATGTCATAGTAGCAAAGAACCTGGGTTTGACAGGATGCTTGTTGAGTCGCTAAATGAAAGCTTCGCCACGATTCTGGGCGAGATTCCCAAGAAAACGGTCTATGATATCCTCGAGAAGAAGCACAATATTGCAGCGAATCGCATACCTGAGAGATTGAATGAGTTCACGACAGCCTTGGAAACATTGTTTGGGGTTACGCCCAGCAAGGCAATAATGAGAATCATCGTCAAGAGACTGTACTCCAAGTTGGGACTCACCTACGTCGAGAGACCCGACTGGCGACTCCCTGACTACGTGAACGAAGCAAAATCAAGAAGGACGTTGTTCAACGATCCGGCTGAACTATCTTTGATGTTCGAGAGACCTGCCAGAAGCTAGCTTCTCGATAGACTGCTCTTGATGAAGCTAGATGCGGGTTTCTCTCACGCAGACTCTCGGGCTTCATGTCTCTTGTGATAATGAAGTCGATATTTCTCTCAGAGAAAATCGTATACAGTACTTCTGCGAGTCTAGGAAGACATTCCACTAGCTTCTTATCTCCACCGCACCCACCCGTTGGTCATCGGAGAGGCTCAGGATGGAATGTCCCAACTGTGGTGATCTCCTGCGTGAAGGAGCTCGCTATTGCTCGAAATGTGGGACACGAATGCGGGAGCATCACGCATCTGGAGAACAAGTGCCTCCGTCAAGTGAGACACGAACGCCCTCCCATCCGGTGCAAAACGTGGTTTCCTCCGAGGATCGACTGGAGAATGCTAGAGTTGGCTATCGGGCGGCCCTCGACATTTGGAAGGCGCAAACGCGCTTGGCCTCATCCAGATTCAACGTGATGATTGTTGCCAACAGCATTATTCTGGGTGCAATTGCCTTGACAATTAGAGGCAATCACCTGCTGCCTGTTCTTTTCACGCGAGGTCTCTGTCTCGTAGGAATCGTTGTGTCATTGGTGTGGCTACATGCTTACACGCGCGCCTCCCAACACAATAGCTACTTTCTATGGTCGGCTCGTGAACTGGAGAGTTACTTGGCTGACCCGGTCGTGACAATCTCGCGCGGAGCGATGTTCTCCGAAGGCAACGAAGTTACGTTGACGATCGATGGCGAGAAGAAGAAACTCCGCCTGAGCTGGTTGGCGCGT
>JALHTB010000014.1 GCA_022865625.1 Candidatus Bathyarchaeota archaeon | reverse complement strand
GTCAACATAGGAAATTGCTTCCTGATCGTGATAGTAGCTGAGCCGAGCAGAGATCAGGCTCTTTCAGAAAGTGCGAAGATCGCTGAGATATGTCGACAGAACGGCGCCCTCGAACCATTCTACGCGGAATCAAAGAGAGATCAAGACAGAATTCTGAGAATAAGAAGCAACATATTCTCCGCCTTGAAGAGCGAAACAGTGGACATCCTCGACGTGGCGGTGCCCATCTCTGAACTGGCGAGAGTGATAGACTCCATAACGGAGATCGCGAGAAGAGAAAACATCTTGTTGCCTGTCTTTGGGCACGCAGGCGATGGCAATCTACACGTGCACATAATGAAGAGACGGAGCGACATGTCAGGGTACGCAGAAGCGCTGAGAGATGAAATATATCGAATTGCCATCGAAGCTGGAGGAGTCATAACTGGAGAGCACGGCATAGGAAAGATCAGAACAGAGAAGCTACAAGCGTCGCTCACGGACAAAGAGATCCAGCTGATGAAGTCGATAAAGCGGGTCTTTGACCCGAACAACCTGCTGAATCCTGGAACCAAGACGCCGCTTTAAGACCCGGTTTTGTATGCTCTGAGGCTTGGAAATGAGTTGCGTACGAGCCTGCTATGAATGATTGTTACGCGTGGTTTTGGCTCAGCTCTTCAGGTTTTCGATTTTGACGGGTTCCACATGATCCGCTAACTCGAAGCCTAAGATCTTTGAATAGAAGTACAACTCCGCCTCCAATGCACGTTTGATGTTCTCTTTGCGTCGGAAACCATGCTGTTCGCCCTCGAATGCCACATATGCGTAGGGCAAGCCTTTCGCGCGCAACGCTTGCACCATCAGCTCTGCTTGGTGTGGTGGGACAATCTTGTCCTCAAGTCCCTGGAACAGAATCATCGGGCAAGAGATACGATCCGTGAAGTGGATAGGCGACCGTTCCCTGTACAGGTCGCGTCGCTCCGGGTAAGGACCTATGAGCTTGATGTCATAGCGTGATTCGAACTTGTGAGTCTCCGTGTCGAAGACTTCTATGTCGCTTATGCCGTAGTAGCTCGCACCTGTTTTGAAAACGTTTCTGAATGTGAGAGCGCATAACGTCGTGTATCCGCCAGCGCTACCTCCTCGAATCGCAAGTCGGTTGCCATCAACCTTCGCACCTTTGACCAGGTAGAGTGCGGCGTTCACGCAGTCGTCAACATCAACCACACCCCATTGCCCATACAACCGGCACCAGTAATCGCGGCCGTAGCCAGTGCTGCCACCATAGTCTACGTCAACTACTGCGAAGCCTCTGGTTGTCCAGAACTGAATTGTCACATTGAGCGTTGCCTTGGCCGCTGAAGTGGGACCACCATGAGAGATCACTATCAAAGGCGGAAGTTCACCGCGTGGAGCAGTGAACGCCGGGTTCTTTGGCTCGTAGAAGAAGGCGTGTGCTGTCAGGGAGTTTGAGGTTGGGAACTCGATCGCCTGTGGGGTTGACACATATCTTGGATCGATCGTCACAGATCGAGAGCGATATACAAGACTGAATCGCCGTGTTGCAGGGTCGAATTGGACTATAGAGTCGGGTTCGGTTGGTGAGCCAGCCACAAAGACTGCGCGCCCAGATGCAGCTCGAACATACGTTATGTCAGTGTAGGGGCTCTCGATCGGTTTGAACTTGAGACTTGCTGTGTCGACTTCTGATAGATCCCATGTTCCTCCGGTTGTGTAGGCACAAATGATTTGCCCTGCGGACTCAAAAGCGTAGGAGGACATTCCGAACGTCCAGTGTGGCCTTCCAAACTCGGCCTTCATCTCGTGCAATGGTTCAACTCGGCCTTCGCGCCATCGATAGAGGTTCCACCAACCCGTCCGGTCCGAGACGAAGTAGAGAATTCCGTCGGGGGACCATTCCGGCTGTACGATGGATTCCTCAGGGCCGCCGGCAACTCGCTCGGTCCGGCCTAGAGTTCCATCAGTTTTCAGTTCGCCGACCCAGAGTTCGTTTCC
>JALHTB010000100.1 GCA_022865625.1 Candidatus Bathyarchaeota archaeon | reverse complement strand
TAGACTCTGGAAGTGTCGCAGACATGGTGCTAGTCTTTGCGGAGTGCGACTACTGGGTCCAGTCTAGAGGCTCTCCATGCGGGATATGCGCCGGCGAGCATGCTTACAGCGATCGAGAATGCCATAATGAAGAGAAAGTTCTCGACCGTGAAAGCAGGTGGAACGTAAGCGACCACGGAGCCCTCAGCCAGCTCTCCGGTGAATTCGCCTCTCACCTGTCCTGCGATGACGGCCATGCCGTAGCCTAAACCTACTCCGAGCAAGTCACCGAGGAGTCCTCCAATGATTCCTATGAGAGTGGCTTCACCTAGAAAGACGCCAAGTATTCCTCGCTTCTTGAATCCAAGGGCTTTGAGCAAGCCGATCTCTCTGGTTCTTTCCATGACGGAAGTGTAGAGGCCCGCGAAGATTCCGACGGAGGCGACTATCAGAGACACGGATGCGACGCTACCGAGGAACATCGAGAAGGCTCCAAGTATGTTCTGGATTAGCTGGATCATGGTCTTGGAAGTGTAGACCTCGAATGATCTTCCGTACAGACGTCGGATCTCGACCGCAACCTGCTCGGCCTTCTCAGGGCCTGAAGTGATCACATTCACACCGCTGTAGTCGCCTGCCGTATCGAAGAATGAGGTTGCTGCTGGAAGCGACATGAATGCCATCTTGTCGACTGGAAGGAACATTCCGGACGTACCCATCTCTGCCAGGATTCCTCTCACGACGAAGCTCCGTTTCACAGTCACCTGTTGTTTCTCTTTGACGGTCGTGAATGAGACCATCACAACGCTTCCAAGCCGTGCAAACGGCCTGGCTTTGTCAGGAGGATATGCGACGGAGTGTCCCAACACGATGCCTATGGAATCCTGGGGCGAAACAAGAGTTCCTTCTTCCACTTTCAGGTTTGGGAAGATCTCGTTCAGGTATCTCTGATCCGAGCCTGTAACTAGTATCGACGCCGTTGTGCCCGCTGACTGAACGGTCGCTACCTTCTGCACATAGGGAATAGAGATCTTCACGCCATTGATCTGCCTGATGACAGAGGCGGTTTGCTCCGTGATCCGCGTAGTCGAATCCATACCTGGCAGGACCATGACAACGTTCGCGCCGAGCGTCCCGAACTGGTCCCCAATGTACTGATACATGCCCGTGGTGAGACCGTTGAGTGCAGTCATCAGTCCCGCGCCGATCACAACCATCGCGATCGTTAGAATAGCGCGTAGTTTTCGCTCCCTCATGGCGCCGAGTGAGTAGCCGAGCAGGTCAGGCACATTCAAGCGGGCATCACCTCCACCTGACTGATCCGCCCATCTCTCAGGTGTACTACGCGCTGTGTCTCGTTAGCGACTTCTGGATTGTGCGTTACAAGGATGAATACTGTGCCGCGTTCCTGGTTGATGCTCTTCATGAGCGCAACAATCTCAGCACCGGTCTTTGTGTCAAGGTTCCCTGTAGGCTCATCACCGAGGACGATTAGGGGCTCGTTCATCAATGCACGTGCGACAGCGACCCTCTGCTGTTCCCCTCCACTTAGTTCAGTCGGTTTCCGATTGATCTTGGCGCCGAGGCCGACTTTTTCCAGAAGCTCGCGTGCTCGCTTCATGCGTTTCGCCTTGGACTCTCCAGCAATCACGGCCGGGAGCGCAACATTCGCAATAACCGAAGTCCGCATCAGCAGGTTATGTGCCTGAAAGATGAACCCGAGCTTGATGTTCCTGAAGTCTGCGAGCTGGTTCTCGTCTTTGCGAAACAGATCCGAGCCTTCGACGTAAACATGACCTGAGGTCGGTCGGTCCAGTGCGCCAAGCAGGTTGAGCAGAGTGGATTTGCCGCTTCCAGACGGCCCAACGATCGAGATGAATTCGCCGGCCTCGATCTCAAGGTCCACATGGTCGAGGGCTGGGAAATCGACAGAGCCGATCTTGTAGATCTTCGTCAGCTTCTCGGTGCGTATCAGAGGTTGGCTCTGCATCTTTCCGTCGCTTTCCCGGCAATGATCTCTTTGTGAGACTGTTTCGGACGGCGCAGATCTACCGTGAGGCGCTTAAGCATTACCCAAGGGTGATACTCGATAGCCAATGTGAATCGGGGAAAAGCCTGAAAGGTTCCTTGGTCCAAGGGGGCCTCGCCTTGCCTCGTGACACGCGGTCCACACATACCGCGCTGTCCTCGATGCTGGTAAGCACCTATTCAGCATGCACGGAAGCAACGATATGGAATACAAGTGGGTCGTACTCACAGTCACCGCCGTCGGCATGCTGATGTCCGGCATCAACCTGCGAGTCGTCACAATAGGGCTGCCGACCATCGCAAGTGCCCTCAACGCTGACCTTGAGACAGTCTTGTGGGTGACACAAGCCTACCAGTTCATAGTAACCATCGGATTGCTCGTCGTCGGCCGACTAACGGACATGTTCGGAAGAGTCAAGATCTACAATCTAGGCTTCGCCATTTTCACAGTCGGGTCGGCCCTCTGCGCTCTCTCACAGAACGGTGAACAACTGATCGCCTTACGGCTCGTTCAAGGCTTGGGCGCAGCCATGCTTGTCGCAAACAGTATCGCGTTGATCACCGACGTAACCCCGCTAGCACAACTCGGGTTCGCGATAGGTATCAACCAGATACTCTTCCGAGTCGGCTCGGTTCTGGGGCTGACACTCGGCGGAGCGTTGATTCAGCTTGCAGGGTGGCAGTCCGTGTTCTTGATGAACGTGCCGGTCGGAATCTTCGGAACCGCGTGGGCATATGTCAGACTGAAGGAGGTTTCAAAGCGTTCCAATCATGAGGAATTCGACACGTGGGGCTTTCTCATATTCACAATAGCTCTGACCTCTCTACTTCTTGCAGCAACACTCGGAACCATGAGTCCTGCCTATCTCTCGTTCGCGGTCACACTGGTCGTGGTTAGCGCAATTCTGTTTGGCCTGTTTCTCATCCAAGAGAAGCGCGTGAGCGCTCCCCTCCTCGATTTGAAACTCTTCTCAGACAGATTGTTCGCGGCTGGAAACGTGAGCCTACTACTAATGGCACTCTCGATGGGGGCCGTCACGTTGATTGCAAGTCTCTACCTGCAGGTTGTGAGGGGTTACGGCGCGCTCGAAGCAGGGCTCATGTTCATACCGATGGAGCTGACCTTCGCAACCGTGGGACCTACGAGTGGAGCGCTCTCGGATCGATATGGATCCAGAGTCTTGACCACGGCAGGCATGGGTATTCTCGGCGGAACCCTCCTGGTCTTTTCAGGGATCTCAGTCACGGCCTCGTACTGGGAGATCACAATCCTGCTTGCCCTCGTAGGTGTCGGGCTCGGACTCTTCACCGCCCCTAACATGAGTTCGATGATGCGATCGGTGCCCGCTGAGAGGCGTGGCGTTGCCTCCGCCGTCAGATCAACGATCTTCAACATCGGCGCCGTAATCAGCATAAGCCTCGTAGCAGCCATCCTTGTCACACAACTTCCTTACCAAATCGCATCTGCCATGCTGGCTGGCACACTAGCTCAGATCGGCATCGCCGAGCAGATGGGCTTCCTCAACGGAATAAGGAATGCCCTCCTAGTTTCAGCGGTTCTATGCCTGATAGGAATGATCCCATCCGCGATGAGAGGAAAGGAACACGCAGCACCCAAGGTGGCTAGTGGAAGTTAGGACATCGGCTTCTTCGCTCCGTATCTATCCCAGTGACTTTTCTCCCCAAGCGGTTTCCTGGTACTCGTAGGTTTCTCATCTGGATAACCCACCGAAACAGTGCACAGAACGGAAAGGTCCTTCGGGACTCCGAGGAGTTTCTTTATCGGCTCCTCAAACTCGGTGTTCATGACTCCCATCCAGCATGTTCCGAGGCTCTGTGAGTGTGCCGCCAACAGGAAGTTCTGGACAGATACCGCGACATCTCCATGATAGTAGTTCGGTGACATTCCAGCGTCAGCCAAGAACACTACTACGACAGGGCTTTCAGCCATGAACCTTCCCCACGTGTGTATAGCTGCAAGCTTCCTTCTCGTCTCCGCGTCTTTGACGATTATGAATTCCCAAGGTTGTGAGTTGTCTGCTGAGGGGGCCCACCTTGCTGCCTCTAGGCATTCAATGATCTTTTGATCATCAACTAGAGTGCGCTTGTATCTCCTCACACTTCTCCTAGTCTTGATGGCAATCATCAGATCCATACGTGTGCACCGCTCAATTTGCCGATGCTCTGTTTGCTGACTGCGACCGCGTATTTCAAACATGCTCAGAACTGGGATGTGATGACACATTCTGTTATCTGAATAGGCGATGGATTCCTACAGGGTACTGGCGATGAACATCGCAGAGCCTGCACCGATGGGTATAGTGAGATTGTCGTCAAGTATCCCGGCCAGTTCGAATAGCATACCTGTTGCTGAGCCGACGATTGCCAAGCTCGGAGACACCCACAGGCAGGCTACGAGAAATGAGGCGACCAATCCGGCGGCGAAGCCTTCCAGGGTCCTCCGTCCGACGCGCGTACGACCGAATCTCTGGCCGACGTAGGCTGCCACAAGATCGCCTACTGCGGCTGTTGCGATCGAAGCATATGCAATGTTCTCAGGGAAGAGAAGAAGAGAAAGAATCACTCCGGCCGACAGGGAAACTGGCGCAACGACGAAATGCGTTCTCTCATCGTCACGGCTCAGCCTCAGGGTGAACCTAGTGATCAATGGGAGCTCTTTGCCTTTGAGTCGCAAGATCTCCGACAGGACATAGAGAAGTGTTGCAGCGACCAGGGCTATCAAGACTAGAGACTTGGAGGTTGATTCAACCAGGAGGGGGACCAGTAAGGCACAGGCATGCACCGTCATCCTTGACTTGTTCTTCAAGATGACCCCCCCTCTGTCGTCACCATCATGAATGAAGTCTATTGCGTCCGGTTCTTCCAACTTCCGTGTATTCTCTTTCGAAGCGAGCGTACACCCAGCAGGCCCAGGGAACCGTAGGCGGCAATTGCTAACTCGACCAAGTATGTCATGAGGAGAGGGTTTGAAGAACCCGCAAGCAGTACGCCGAATCCTGGAACCATCCCATCAATTCCAGTACGATACAGGAAGGAAGCCCAGAAGAAACGCGAATCGTGGCACACCACGGCGACATAGACTAGGATCGTCGCGAAGAGATGCACGAGGATCGTGAAGGCTCGCTCAATTATCGGCGCGAACACCATAACGCTGGGGGCGTCAAGCGCAGCCATCACTGCTTCTCGTTGCGCTACGGGAATCTGCTCCACTAAGCCCGGATTCAGCAGGAACATGAGGACATTCAGGAAACTGCCAAGACCAAGTATGACGGCCTCGGTTCCGCCAAAAGCCAAGCCGAAACCAACTGCTTCGTCGTACGTTGCGCTCCTGAGTCTGGTCTTCAGGAAAGTGAGGTAGGTGAAGCCGGACTCGAAGGCTCCGGTCCTGAGACCAACGAGGAGACTGATGAAGATGAGTGTTCCAAGATATCCCAGCGTCGAGCCTGCCCACGCATTGATCGGCCCGCCAACAGCCATGTCCATAACGATCTTTGGGAGGATCGCGGCGACCCATAGGGCCGCTCCGAGAACGAACGGCGTCAACTTCACTCGTCGGGTCCTACGCCAGTAGAGAATCGGCAGAATCCCGGCTGCCATCATGCCGATACCCGACCCTAGCAGGACTGGATTAGTCAAGGTAGCTCGATCTCCCGTATGCTTAGGTCCAGATATGGGTGTAAGCAAGGTTTAATTGCTGATTTGTTCTGCGATAGCGGCTTGCCGGTTCACGTGATGTCCAGAGAGTTCAGACACATCGTCCGTGTCGCAGGTACCGACATTGACGGTTCCAAGAAGGTCATCTACGGAATAACGAGGATCCGTGGAATAGGGCCTAGCTTTGCGGTTGCGGTTGTGAAGGCTGCGGAGTTGAAGCCTGAGATGCGTGTCGGAAGCCTCACGGAGGAGGAAGTTGATCGTCTGGAGGATGTTGTTGCTGACCCTGCCAAGTACAGTTTGCCTCCGAGGCTTTTCAATCGGAGGAAGGACCCTGAGTCTGGAAGGGACGGTCACCTAATCGGTCCCGACTTGGCCTTGAGGACCAAGGCTGATATTGACTTCATGAAGGAAATCCGGACGTGGAAGGGCACACGCCACTCTCTGGGCCTGAAGGTTCGCGGTCAACGGACCAAAACCAGTGGCCGGAAGGGACGAGCTGTCGGCGTGAAGAAGAAAGAGGCAATGGCGGCAGCAAGGGCTGCTATAAGAGAAGGAAAAGCGGAGGAGAAGAAGTAACCACCACATAGGAAGCATGCGATTTGGGCGATCCAAGGAAACAGCACAAGAAGTACGCGACACCGCGTCATCCGTGGCGTCGAGACCAGCTCGATGTCGAGCTTAGACTGCTGGGTGAGTATGGCCTCAGGAATAAGCATGAGCTTTGGCGTTACAAGACGATGCTTTCGGAAATGCGTGGAATCGCACGTTCTCTGCTTGCGAAGGCGGGACCGGAACGAGAGAAGCCCGAGCAAGAGTTCCTTTCGCGGTTGAAAAGGATGGGGTTGGCTGGAGACAACGCCACCATCGACGACACACTCGACTTGGAC
>JALHTB010000013.1 GCA_022865625.1 Candidatus Bathyarchaeota archaeon | reverse complement strand
TCCTTCCTCTTGGTAACCATTGCGAAAACGGATCTCTGCGCCTCTAATATCTGTACTCCCTGCCTCAACGCTTCCCGCACACACTCAGTCTCACTCTTGAAACCAAGATCGGCAGTCAGCAACTTCAATTCCCTCTTGAGACCTCGATCGATGGTCGTCCAGATCTTGACCGTTGACAATGTTGCTGTCAACAAAAGTTGATACTCAGCAACTAATTAAGCCTCCGGGAAGATGATCGGAAACAAGAAAGCAATGTCTGCCGCGTCCTCTTCACCGTCTGTTCGACGATGACTCGTCCCGATGCAAGATGAGGCTTTGGGCACAGGTTCAGGGAGAACATTGAACTATAACTTGGCTCTCTCCTTGACTGAAGTCAGGAGATTCATGCTTACTCCACGACTAAAGTCGGGAGCTTGCGCTCGCTCTGTTATTGTCAGAAGCTCGTTGATGGTGCTTCTTAGTTTTCGTCCCTCGCGTTCATATCTGAGACCCAGATAGCTGTATTCGACCCGACTCTCCTTCACTGTCCTCAAGAGAACATTCACATGATGCGATGCTGGATCAAACTTCCTGGTCAAGTCCGTGAAGATTTCAGGTTTCCAGTCGGAGTAGAGCAGAAGCGAGAGTACGTCTATCCTGTCTTTCAGGCCCTTCTCTGGGGCCCTCTTTCACGTGCGGCTTGGGATTTCAGCGGCAACAACAACGCCTCACACACCTACACTTTCGGAACAAGAAAAACCTGACCGAATGGTGTGAAACCTGCCCGAACAGCCAAGCCCGCCGCAAAACAGCCGATTCTGGAGCATCAGCTTCCCGTTTTCTACGCCTGAAGCGGCTCTTCAGGCAGGCGTCCCGACGATCCCAAACAAGTCGGAAAGTCTCGTAATCTCGTAGGCGGGCTTCTCACCCTGGGCTCTTGGGCTACTAGTTCTATTCGTGCCAGTCATCATCCTGACCGTGACCATCTTCACCGCGTTGGCAATTGCTATTTCGTTCGACAGGTCACAGCTGACGAAGATGCTCTTCTCAGGCTCGGCCGCAAGCTTACCGAGCGTCTTCAGCAAGGTCTCCGACGTAAAAGCTTCTGACCCGGTCTCTTCGGATACGGTGACGGCATGGAACATGTGCTCCAATCCAAGCTGGATCAGTTTCTGCCACTGCTTAACAGCTCGACCTTCTGACGCGACCCCAAGCTTGTACCCCTCACCCCTAAGCTTCAGCAGCGTAGGGACTGTGTCGGGGAACGCCTTCAAGTAGACCGGGCTCGTTGCACGGTAGGCGACGACTCCAGCCGCGATTACCTCAGGGTTCCATTTGAGGCCGAGGCGTTCCAGCAACTTGTCAAAGTGCTTCGTGTCGTCGGGCCCTGTCTCTTTGGCTATCTCCTCCAATTTGCGGTATGCAGTCTCAACGTCTGCTGGTAATCCGGCTTCTCTCATTGCCCTTACGGCGCTCATCCGTGAAGCGCTCAGCTGCTGGGATGTGTCGTAGAGAACATCGTCGATAGCAAAGACGAGTGCTTCGACCTTCAAATCATCTTACCACCTTTGTCAGTTTCGTGGGCTTGTCTGGGTTAAGCCCTCGGGATACTGCACTATAGTACGCAAATAGTTGAATCGGGACTATAAATGCGAGCGGGCTAAGTGGCTCCGAGAGCCCTCCCGCGACGTTCAACTGATCTTCTCGGCTCTGTGAGTCGTCCGCTTCACTGACGTGTACTATTGGTGCGCCGAGTCGCTTGAAGCTTGCCGAGAGCGGCTCAAGTGACTCCCGGTCGTTCTTCGTGGAGATTACTACGACAGGGGTGGTCTCGTCCACAAGCTGCATTGGGCCATGCAGGAACTCCCTGGCAGCGTGTCCTTCTGCCATGACATTGCAGGACTCTTTTAGCTTCAAGGCTCCTTCCAGAGCAGTTGCGTAGTTGGCTCCCCTGCCAAGCAGGAAGAACAGAGAGTTCTCTTTGTAAGATTCCGCGAACACTTTGGCTCTTTCTTTGCACATTGTGATCGTTTCCTGCACAACAGAGGGCGAGTTTGTCAGTTGCCGGCGGGTTGAGATTAGTTCCTCGGGGCTAGCAGCCAAGGATCCAGTGGCTTCGATCAGTTCGAGATCGAGGAGAGAAACTGCGGCTAGACAGCAGACGAAAGTCTTGGTAGCTGTAACCGCGTTCTCAGGACCGGCCTGTGTCAGCACAGTGAAGTCGGCAGCTTTGGCGAGCGGGCTTGATCGATTGTTAGTCACAGCAACAGTACGCATTCCCCTCTCTCTTGCATCCTCCATGGCCGATACGATGTCTACGCTTTCGCCTGACTGTGATATGGCAATCAAGATGCTACCACCTGCTGATGGTGTGCGGACCCAAGAGCTGAATTCGGAGGCAGGGATCGAATTCGTTGGCCTAGTGCTCAATGATGATACAAGATAGTGACTGGCGAGCGCCGCATGATAGCTCGTGCCGCTCCCGGTGAAGTAGACCAGACCAAGCTCCTCCCCTGCTAATTCAGACGCGATCTTCTTGCAGGTGCCTGCAATCGCATCGAGAGTCTCATGGAGGGCTGTGGGCTCTTCAAGAATCTCCAACAGCATATGGTGAGAGCCCTGCTCCTCTGGCACACCTAGCTCACGCTACACAGATTGCGGAACAGTGGGATATATACCGCATTTGGCCGGCGTGCAGTCTAATGCTTCTTGCCGAAATGTCGTGCGTACGAGGTCTGAAGGTTTGCCAATACTCGGCCTTGTGCCGCAACATGTTGCTCTTGAAGCCCCACGACGAAGGAACCAATTGCCGGTTCGAATCTCAGACTACGAATAGTGAATCGAGGGATGCTCTTTCGAAGTTCTTGTTTGAATGGATTCATCAGTATTGGACCGGCATTGAAGACCCCGCCCACGCAGTAGACATCAGGCTTGCTTCCCGTCATCTTCAGTCGGCGTGCGATCGCAGACACCAACTTCGCCAAGGCTCGTCCTTCTTGTGCAAAGATGTTCTGAGCGACACGGTCGCCTCTGGAGGCGGCATACGCGACGAGTTTTGAGACTGCAGAGATCTCATTCACGCTCATGGGCTTCTCATAGACTTCGTGGACTATGTTTTGCAGTGTTCGAAGCCTGAAGTGTCTCACCAGAAGCCTTGAGAGCAATGTCTTTTCTTCTCTTCCGTCAAGAGCGCGGAGGGCCGATCTGATTGCCAGCGTTCCAATGTCATACGCGCTTCCTTCGTCATCGATGATGTTTCCCCACCCGCCCGCTCGAATCACTCGTCCACGCGCATCGATCCCCGCGGCGAATGACCCTGTGCCTGCATTTACGACGATACCAGGTTTGCCGAGTGTGGCCGCGTAGAGAGCGATGACGGAATCGTGCTTGACAATTCGTCTCTTTCCAATGCAAGTCAGATCAGCTACTCTGCGTCCCATCCTGAAATCCTTGGGCGAATCCATTCCGGCAAGCCCCATCACAGCCGTCTCAAGATTCTTCGGCCGTGTTCCTGCGCGTCGACAGGCCAGAGCTATCGTTGCATGGATCGATTCCGCGGCCTTCTTGAGGCCAACGTTGTGGTAGTTCGAAGCTGGACCCCGAGCGAAGCCCAGCAGAGTTCCATCAAGTCTTCCCACGACTGCGACTGTCTTCGTGGCACCACCGTCCACTCCAGCCAACAAGATCATTCTAGAGCCCATCTGGTTGTCGCGTCAGTCGTGTCCACCGCAACGCCCTGACAAGTGAACTTGCTACGCGCTGCTTTCGCTCTTGTTGTTCATGGTTTTCGCGGCTGTTCTGAAGGCGGGGCGGTATGCAGGTCCATAGATTATGAGACCGTCTCTCCCTTCGTCATCTAGCTTTCGAATCACGACTTCAAGTGGAATGCCATTGACAACTTCACCTGGTGCCACGTCAACGATCAGGGCCTTGCCTCTGGAGATAATCTCAAAGTTAGAGGCAAGTCTTCTCTGAAGAGGAAGCTTCTTGAAAGACACAAGCTTCGCCAACAGTGGAACCTGCCGCTGTTCCAAAGGTCCTTTACAATCCCATTCGAGACATCTGTCCCTTGCAGGATAGAATACGCGCTCGCAACCGTGACACAATGTGACAGTCATGTGACGGTCTTCAGTTGGCGTGATCTCTCCGACAATGCGAGGATGAGAAATCCTGCGTCTCACGTTTCGCAGTTTCTGTCTCAGATGATCCTGATATGTTTCCAGCTTGATCTCGCGTCGTCTAGTAAGATACTGCTCGACTGTAGGGGTTCGTCCACGTTTCGCTAGAATGCCTTCCTGAACCTTCAACCACGTTGCAATCGTGTACGCTCCAGACCCATATGAGACTGCCAGAATGTTCTGGCCGGGTGTTGCGTGGTCAAGGATGTCGCAGACTGCGATGGGTGTTGATGCTGCGTAGGTGTTTCCTGTGTCCAACACTCGGAGCCACGGCTTGACCTTCTCCTCCACGAATTCAGGTGTCAGGTGAATTCTCGGCTCGACTTCCCAATCCTCAAGGTTCTCTATCTTGTTCTGCGAGAGCGTCTTGCACACCTTGAGTGGCATGTATCCTGACGGTTGATGGAAGGTTAGATAGTCAAAATCCATCAACTTCAGGTCGTGATGCTTGGAAAGCAGATGTTCGATTGCACCGATCACATGCCGGACGTATGCTTCCACCGTGGTCCTTCCAAAGTGGCTCGGGTACGGCATCCCATCGCGCCTCCAGAAATCCATAGTCAGGCTCGAGTATGCCGCGGTATCCTCGATCGATGCCACTAGGTCGTCCTTTCCGAGCACAAATGCTCCGGCGCCGGCCCCGCATGCGTATTCCAGCGGATCCCCCTGAGGTGCTTGCGCCACATCAGCACCGATGGCGAGTCCGTAGTCGATCTTTCCGTTGGCTACCTGTCCTTCGATGAAACTGAACGCCTGCATGCCAGCATTGCATGCACCTTCCAGATCGGACACGTAGACTCTGTTTCCTATTCCTGTGAATGAGGCGACGTGCCTCGCGATCGTCCCGACTGCGTAGGGTTTAGATTCCGATCCAACCGCTACTGAGCCGATCCTGCGTGGGTCAAGGCCAGCCATCGTGATGGCGTTCTGGGCCGCTTCGGAAGCAATTGTGATCGTGTCCTCGTCCACGCCAGCTATTGCCTTGTATCGCAGAAGCAGACCGTCTCGGACCTTCCGTAAAAAGTCTGGAAGATCCTTCCGTTTGGCCTCTCTAGCCTTGACGATCACTTCTGTCCGAATTCGCTGGATAGGTACGTATACCCCGTACCCTACGATGCCCACGTCGCTATGACTCATCCTAGATCGAATTCCTCACACAGAACTTGGGGGCCCTCTAGAACTCAGCAGATGCTATTTAAAGACAAATCATCGATGTGAATTTGATAATCAACATATCCAGCGATGCTTTTGCCATCTGTTTACTAGAGCCATGAGAAATCCTTCATTGGAGCACTCCACACAAATCGCAGAATATCGCACCACTGGGCATGGCTTCTCCACAGAATATGCAGTAGGAGCCTCGCGGCTGACTCTTCGGCCCCTCCGGCTCGGGAGCCTGATGGGGCGCTGTGGTTGCCCCTCCTGGGAGGTCGGTTCTCAGGTGATTGTCGCGAATGTACTTGTGGAGGCCTTTCTGGATTTCCGCGTAACTCACAACTGTGCCTTCCTGAGCCCCAATTATGATTCCGAGGTTTCGGTCAGCCAGAATCCTCTTCTTCAGAAGACCGCTCAATAGTCATACCCGCCCGCAATATCACATTTCCATACCCATGGATTCTATTTAGAGCTTCTGTGATGCCCATTCGGAAACTTCTGATCTATGCCCACGGCACCTGAGTCTTCCGCAACGCACCCACCACAGTGACGAGGAATCCAACACCCAACAGAGCGTATGCAACGTAGCGCACGCGTTCATCGGGCAGGTTGACCACGACCTGCCTCTGAAGATCCGCAGTGATTGTGACCTTCTTCTTGACCGGTGAGATTGTGTTGTCAAAGACGAAGTGATAGGTCCCGGTACGAGGCACGGTGAACGAGAAGCTCTGTCCACTGGACAGGTCTCTCTGGAAGATGTATGTCGGGTTGCCGTGAGCGACCCACTTCTGATAGTTCGCATCATCCATAACAAGCATCGATATCTCGGAAGGTTCGTTCGTGAGAGCGGAGATGACTGCAACTGTGCCATTTACCAGTATACCCTCGTCCAATTGTACGGAGCGCTCCCAGACATCAGCCACTAAGATCCCTTCACTGCTGAACAGCCCAGTGACTTGAGTTTGTGTCGACGGAACCATGATCAGTTGGGGACCAGCCAAGAACAAGAGCGCGCCTACGAGAATGAGTGCGACTCCTGCGAGGAAGTTGGATGTATGCATGGAACAGCTAGCCCTCTCCTAAGCGGCCACACGTCCAGCGTGATGTAAAGCCCTTCTTGTCATGAACCTGCTCATAATGAAGCAGAGAGCGGGAAAGAACAGAGGAATCTGCGGACCTGTGGTGAGAGATATATATCCACTTGACGAGGTATCAGTCGGCTGATGAACATGACTGAAAAGAAGGGAGACTTTGTCCCCACTCAGAAGTTCAAAGGTATGCAAGTCATCGACAGCAAGGGCTCCTCAGTCGGAACCGTTAGGGATATTGGAGTGAACATTGTGGAGAAGAGGATCAACCTGATGGTTACGGCGAGAACAGGATCTGATCTGCAGGTTGCGTGGGAGGATATACAGTCTGTCGTGGATGTTGTGCTTCTGCGCAAGGAGATTGAACTTCCAAAGGGACCCGAAATCGGTCAGGTTCCGATTCCGCCTCCCCCACCTACAGCCAATTGCCCCAACTGCGGGACAGCCGTCATTCCAACAGCACGGTTCTGCCCCAAGTGTGGAAAGCAACTCAAGTAGACCGCTTCGGTGTTCGCCTGCAGGAGAAGCGTTACTGAGAGCTAGTTCTGGCCCTCAAGGTCGGTGAGGCCTTCGAACTCGGGGACCCTTCTGATTCTGCGCCGCACCATCGTGGTCTCTAATTCCTCTTTTAGCAATGCGAATATGCTCTTGTGGGCATGAATGAATTCTGAGTGTGTTCTATCTCTAGGTCGCTCGAGGTCGACGTCAAGTATCTTCTTTACTCGTGCGGGTCTCGCGCTTAGGACCACTATCTTGTCCGCCAACTCTATGGCTTCGACAAGATTGTGTGTTACCAAGATGAATGTCTTCTCTGTTTCGGCGTGAATGTCCGCAACTTCCTCTCGTAGTGTTTCCGCGGTGAATTCGTCGATTGCACTAAACGCTTCATCCATGAGTATCACTTCCGGATCCACTGCAAGCGCTCGAGCGATTCCCACGCGTTGTTTCATTCCGCCAGACAGTTGCTTGGGATACAAGTGGCCATATCCGGTGAGCCCCACCATCTCCAAGTACTTTTGGACTGAGTCAAGACGCTCCGCTTTGGGGACTCCCTGAGCTTCGAGTCCATACTCCACATTCCCGACGACCGTTCTCCACGGAAACAAAGCAAAGGACTGGAAGACCATGCTGATCTTCGAATGAGGCCCGGTCACTGGTTCACCACAGAACCGGATCTCCCCTGACGTTGGCTTGTCCAGTCCAGCAGTCATCTTCAACAGCGTAGACTTGCCACATCCACTGGGACCAACGACGCAGGCGAATTCGCCCCGATTGACTGCGAAGCTCACGTCCTGGATCGCCGGGACCGAATCTCCAGCCTGATCGTATTCCTTGCTCACATTCTTGAGCTCGACTTGGTGAGTCAGTCCATCCACCGCCTGATCCATTTCTCGGCTCGGCCGAAGAGAAGCCGATCGACCGCGATTGCCAATATGCCGACCGCGAGTACCGCGGCGAAAGCTTCGTTTACTCCACCAGTCTCGACGGCACCGGATATGAAGGAACCAATGCCCGCCACTCCAGAGAAGATCTCGATTGCAAGCACGATCTCCCACACGAAATCATATGCCAGCCTCAGGCCCGTGAAGAGCTGCGGCGAAACGGCTGGCAGTATCAACTTCCGAAAAGTGTCAAACCGACCTGTGTCAAACACCGCAGCCACGTGAAACAGATCCTTCGGAATATCCTTGGTGCCTTCTCGAATTGTGAAGTACATTGGGAAGAATGCGCTGAAAGCAGCTATCAAGATAGCCGCAGCGTTGCCCGGGCCAATCCAAAGAACCAGTATGGGAAGCAGAGCGATATCTGGCAGGGCCCCCGCCAGCATTATCAACGGAGTGATCGCCGTGTCCAGTCTATTGCGCAGACCCGCGAACAACGCAAGTGGCATAGCGATCGCGAGAGCCACGAGAATTCCCGCTGTCAGATTCAGAAAGCTTTGCCCTACAAGTGCCAAGAATCCCGCGTCAGATAGGCACGATATCAGAGTCAGAAGAGCTGTTGAGAATGATGGCAGCTTGGATGCGGGAACGATTCCAAGCCGCACAATCATCTCCCAAGACAAGAAGATGCATGCTAGTGATGCAAACCACAGGTACTTCTCGGCGGCGATCATGTGATGAGCGTCTGCCTTAGACGAAAGCTTGGCATAGGCAGTGCTCATCCTAAGCATTCACCGAACGATATCCCTTCGGCTTGATCTGCTAGATTAGGCTTGGATGACAATCAGTCGGCAAGATACAGCCTCGAATCTTCAGAGTCACGTTGCTGAAGAGAATCGTTCCGCCGTGAAAGGCTCACTAGACGGCATAAGCGTTGAGTTGCATTTACAGATGTATGTAAAACATGCCGGTGAGAAGATTCCTAATCTCGAATGCTCATCGAGCGTGTCTCTCTGCGACCCACAACGTGATTGAAGATATTCTCATGAACTGGGGCGCGATCATCTTCGAAGATAGGATGACCCTGCAGGAACCAAACCGATCTGTTGGAAACGAGAATCAATCCGCAGTCCTCTTTCCTGAACGCAATAGAAGTTTGTGAGATCGAAAGCATTCTTCGTGATTTGCACAGAAAATCACGAACCCTTGGCTCAATAAGTCGGCAGCTGTCCGCTCGCTCTATATACATGCGAGCATCCTAGGCGCAAGGAGAAGGAGATCAACTGACCATCAAGGAGAGTCCCAGTGACGAGTGAGTTCAAGACCTTTGCTGAATTCCGTACAGAGATAATGCGCATCATAGACGCGTCAGCTGAAAGGGGCATCATCCTCCGCATACTCGGAGGAGCCGCTATTAGGATGCACTCTCAGGGCTCGGATCACATGTACGAATTCCTGAAGAGGGTACCGAAGCACGACATGGACTTTGTCAGCTATAGCAAGTTCAGGCCGCTTACTAGACAGTTCATGAAGGACATGGGATATACCCCCTATGTCACGCTTGCAATGACAAGCGGAGCTGGTCGACACAGACAGATATTCAATGATGCAGAAGGTAACAAGGCCATCGACGTATTTCTGGACATACTCCCAATGTGTCACGTCATAGACTTCAGGGGCAGACTCGAAGTCGACAACCCGACTGTTCCTCCTGCGGAGCTCTTCCTTCTGAAGGCTCAGATCTGCGAGATGAACGAGAAGGACTGGCAGGACATGTGCATATTGCTGCGGGAACACTCTGTCGGAAACACAGACAAAGACACAATCAATCTCCCTCACGTCTCAAAGATTCTTTCCGATGATTGGGGCTTCTACCATACGGTCTCGACAAATCTGAAGAAACTACATGAGTATGTCGACAAGTGCCCTGAACTGTCGAAGGAAGATCGCGCCAATGTTGCGGGCAAAATCGACATGATCAGTCAAGCCATTGAGAAGGAACCCAAGAGCCTGAAATGGAAGATGAGGGCAAAAGTCGGCACGTCCAGAAAATGGTATAACGTAGTTGAGGAAGTTCAGAGGGACACACTTTCGGGATAAGAGCACACGACATGAACGGAGAGTATGAACAGTGGTCAAGGTTAGATTCCTGTTCTCCACAGATCTTCACGGATCAGAGGTCGTTTGGAGGAAATTCCTCAACTCAGGCAAGATCTTCGATCTGGACGCGCTTGTGATCAGCGGAGACATGACCGGGAAACTGATAATCCCGATCTTCAAGCAACCCGACGGAGCCTACCACGCAACACTGTTTGGAGAGGAGAGCGTTCTCAAGGAGAGCGATCTTCCGGAATATGAGAAGAAGATTCGCAAGCTCAGCTACCTTCCCTACCGCACCACTTCCGAAGAAGCAGCGAAGATTCAACAGGACGAAGACTTGAGAGAGAAAGTTTTCGAGGGGCTTCAAATAAACGTGATCAAGGAATGGCTAAAGCTGGTACCAGAAAAGGTGCCGAAGAAATGTCGGGTCATCCTGACTCCGGGAAACGATGATGTGCTAGCCATCGATGATCTCATACGAGCCGACAAGAACGTCACGTATGGCGAGGAGGAAGTTGTCTCACTTGATGATGAGCACGAGTTTGCTTGTTGCGGGTGGAGCAATCCAACACCATGGCACACCCCGCGAGAGTGTTCCGAGGAAGAAATGATGCAGAAACTCGAGAGGACGGTTGCCAAGGTGAAGAATTTCGAAACTGCGGTTTTCTGTTTCCACTGCCCGCCATATGATTCTCAAATCGACTTGGCTCCGAAACTGAATCCTGACTTGACACCCGTCTACGCACACGGCAAACCCTTGATGATTCCCGTAGGTTCCAAGTCCGTCAGGACGATTATCGAGAAATACCAGCCACTCATATCACTTCACGGCCATATTCATGAAAGCTCAGGCTACCTCAAGATTGGACGAACTCAGTGCGTGAATCCGGGCAGCGAATACGGCGAAGGAATACTACGGGCCTACCTTGTCGAGCTAGACGGACCGAAGATAACGCGACTTCAAAGGCTAGAGGGGTAGTCACTTGGAAAGTGCCATGGCCTTCTGCGTGAACTCCATGACTTGGAGCCTGAAGTGGAACGGGTTGATCTTCAGCTTTGAGGCTGGGATCTCGAGCCAATCTCCGTTTCGGTAGAGCCTGACACTGAACTCGCCGTACTCGTTTCGAGCCAGTGATACTCGATAGAATTCGCTCCACTTGGCGTTGACAGATGGGGTCTTTCCCTTTCTCGACTGGAATCCGTACTCATCGTACGAGAACTCAATGTGATACCACTGTTTGTAAAGAAACCAGCCGAGAACGCCCCCGACAATCAGGTTGACAGCCAAGATTTGATACCAAATCGCCGCAGTGAGTCCTAGAGGCGTGAAAAAGACGATCACTGCTTGAATCATGAACATTATCACGAATGACTTGAAGAGAAGGTACACCTGAATCGGAGAACGTTTTTCTTTCATCTCACTCACTCAGACCTTGACATATTTCTTCAGCTGCCTGCCAAGATAGGTATCCGCCGAAGTGATCTGACGTGATTCAGTATCCACGTAGGCAACACCGACATCGCGATCAGTCGCCTCTTGGACGCATTTCTTGACCGAATCACTCGGGGAACGGCCTACGAGGACGAGCCATGCCCACTTCATTTCAGATTTCTGCATGCACGACTTGACAGCTAGAATCCACCGTCTTAGCCTTCTGGGATTTGGGTCGTTCTCCTCGCCTATGGATATCGCAAAGAATCCTACCTCGTAGTTAGGATTGAGAAGGAAGGAGTACAATCTCGAGAGAATGAAGCCTTTTACGCGAGTGTTTCCGGAAATGAACAAGTCGAACGTGACGTCTCCCACCGGATACTTCAGAAAGGACTCATCGAAATCTGCCACCCACCTGCCCTTTCCTTTCATCATCTCTTTCTCGAGTTTCCCAATTGCGTTTTCTGGGAGGGTCAAGGATGGCGCATCCGGTTGTGATTTCGCATTTGTGACCTCAGCGCCATTTATAAGTTAAATGAAGCGATTGGCGCAGACGCTTCGCTCACCACAAAAGAAAAAGAAAAGGGGGAGGGGGGCTCACTCTGGCGGTATCTCTGCGTAGATTGTAGCGTAGTCGACTCCGGCTCTGCTGCCCTTGGTCCTGTAGTAGTAGTATATGGCGAAACCAACTGCCAGCAGGAATATGGTGAATATCCATGGCTCCATTGCGTTGCCGTATCCTGTTCCGACGAGGTACAGTAGGTAGATGTTAGCTAGCGTGGCGATTAGGCCGATTCCTCCGACCAACCATCTGCCAGGTTTGTATGGTGACTTCTCGTAGATGTCCTTGCGTCTGAACACCAAGAGCATTCCTGCAAGCGAGGCCAGCAGGAAGAATATGGTGTCCCATATGTCTGTTGCCGCGACTCCGCCGCCTGAGTTGATGTACTGTGTCAAGATGGGCACTGGGTATTTCACGAAGAAGTCGGATTCCGCAAAGTTGCCAATGAAGGCGACGAACATTGTCACAAGTATTGCAGCTGTGGGAGAGTGCCATCTTTCGTTGACTTCTGAGAGCTTCTCAGGGAGTACTCTGTCGAACGACATCGCGAAGATTATTCTTGAAGAGGTTATGATGAAGGGTGGAATGTCGTTTGCCACCCACAATACTGCGAAAATCGGGATGAGTGCCAAGAACCACTGCATTCCCATCCCTGCTGCGCTGAATCCTGCGATCACGGGCATCCAAGCCTTGCCGACACCTGCTGGAAGTTGTCCTCCGCCGTATGATAGGAACGCGTAGGCGCTGAAGAAGGAGTAGTCGCCGATCTTACCGACAAGCATTGCTGCGTGAGATGACACGTAGGAGATGGTGACATAGAGTGTGATGATGATGATGTTCGCGGCGAAGAGTGTCTTTGGAAGCGCTTTGCCTGCCTCCTTAACCTCACCGCCCACGAACGTGGATGCTGCGAATCCGATGAAAGCCCAGTACGTACCTATTGTGGCGACGGCCATTGCTCCCCAATAGCCTCCGCTGTATGAAGTTGCCATGCCTTGATCAAGAGCCATCTGAGTGAACTCGGTTGGAGCTAGCCCTGTCAGCATCTTGACTCCCGTCTCCATGATTGCTGGAGTTGCCGAGAGCATAATACCGTACAGGATTATCGTGATAGTCGCGGGGATCCAGAACATCACCTGTAGAATTCTCCCTGTCATCGAGGCGCCGAAGTAGGCGACGCCGGTAAAGAGTATGACGATGATCATGCCGCCGACGAGCAGGATTTCCGTGGTTGCCCACGCGGTTCCCCAGCCGGCAATCCATGAGTAGATGAGTATGGCTTCAAAGACAGCTGTTCCGATCAAGCCCCAAGAAACGGCGATGCTAAAGTATTCAACCCATGATGCGAGAAAACCGACCGCTGGGTGAATGATTCTCGAGATGTAGACGTATCCTCCACCGGACCTTGGCATTGCTGCTCCAAGCACTGCGAACATGAAGACCGTCAATAGCACTATGATACCGACAATGAGGAATGACATCGTCACTGGCGGCATTCCAAGGACAAAGCTGCTCTCCGGCACAATCGCTGGTCCTGTGAACTGGAAGACACGTTTCTGCCAGCCCAAGCCTACGACGTTGCAGAAGACGATGATTGCTGCGGTCCAGAATCCGATTTCTCTAACGAGCCCCGTAGCCTTCCTAACGAAGACTTTCTTTTCAGTAGACAATTTTCTTATTTCCTTTTTTCGTGTAGGGTCTTTCGGACCCTAACAGAGTGGTTTCTCTCATTCAGCATATATTAGACTGACGATTAATTGGAATGCAACCATCGAACCCTTTAAAAGGAGACCGTCTTCACACGCGTCCCGGTTCTCTTCCGTCCGGTGCTGACAGGAAGATTGTGCAACACTAGGAGAATTACGTGGCTACTTGCCGAAGCGGAATACTGTGAGAAGAATCAGAAGTACTGGGAACATTGCGAGGGTCGCAATGAACGTGTATTTGCGTCGTCTTGACAAGCGTTTGTTCTGATCTTCGCACGCCTGGCTACAGAAGTCCTTGCTCATCGGAATTGGCGTTGAGCATATGACACAGTGTTTGTGCTTGACGATTACAGGAGTGGCCTCCTTCTGATGCTTCGACATCCCTGATCAACCTTGTGACCCCTTGCTTGTCGACTCGCATATATAGCCTAGTCTCAGGCGCCGAGTTCGTGACTCCTTCGGATAGACCCGTCCCCGAAGGAAAGGGTAATAAGTTCTAGGGACACGTTTTGCGTGTCAAGTGACGAGCGCACAGCTCTAGCCTGTTTCCGTTTTGAAGATGATTTCTATGATGCGCGGTCCCCCTCACTATGACGCCCCTGCTCCAGAGAACTGCTTCAATGGTTGCACTTTCTTCAAGTGTTCACAAGGACATTTCAGCCTGCGAGAGAATGTGGGATGGTGCCGACTTGTCGACGACAGATGCGTTCCAGAAACCTGCAAATTTATCCAGTGCCTGAAAGGAAAGTTCCTGTCCAGTGGCATCTGCGCATTCACAGTCAGACCCAGGACTGTTGCGACAAAACCTCGACCAGAACTGAAACCAATCCGAGCTCCGCCTAAGCTTGCACAGAAGATCAAAGAGCGAGAGCTGTTCTAGACACAGAACATAAGCGCCACTGTTCTTCCTTCCGGCAAACGTTTGTCTCCCGCGAAAGAAGGCCTGAGCTCGCTAGCCTAGGACCCTCACTGTGTGTTTCGTTCCGCAAAACCACAGTAATCAATAAGAGCCAGCCGGCTTGCCATGCAGGCAGACCGTGATGAGCTTGAAGTGCCGAGTGTGCGCCGCGGAAGTTGACATGCCGTTCATCTGCTCATTCTGTCATGACGCCTTCTGTCCTCAGCACAGGCTTCCAGAGAGCCATGACTGTCCAGAGTACTGGAGAGTCCAAGCCCGCAAGGCGCCCATTTCTAGTACAATGGCACCTCCTGACATTCGTGCATACGCCGGCATACGAGCGCGCCCATCCAGGTCTGCGTTGAGATTCAGTCCGACAGAGATCAAACATGTGCTGGTCGGAATCGTTTTGGTCTCAGCTGTCGGGATTTCTTTCTTCGCCTCTAGCGCATTGTGGAATTGGATTGCGATGGCGGCGGCGGTTGTGTTCTTCACGGCCGGCTTCGTAATTCATGAACTCGCGCACAAGGCCGTGGCTCAACGCTACGGAATGTGGGCGGAATTCAGGCTAGACATGTTTGGAGCTCTTTTGACAATAGTCTCGGCTGTTTCACCTTTCAAGATCATTGCGCCAGGCGCCGTGGTAATTGCCGGAGATACAACGCCGGATCGAGTCGGCAGGACCGCGGTTGCAGGTCCGTCAGTGAACATATTGATTGCCGTTGTGCTGCTCGGACTTGCCCAAGTATTCCAGCCCTGGCTACTACTTAGTGCCATGTTGGCGGGGGCGGTGATCAATGCTTACATGGCTTTGTTCAATCTCATCCCGTTCGGTGTCTTCGATGGACTCAAGGTGCTCAGATGGAGCAAGCCCGTCTGGCTTTGCCTATTCGCATTGTCAGTACTTGTCACATGGTTATCCTATACGTCACTATAGAAACCTGGGAACACCCGGAGGCGCAACAAGCGCTCGTCGACGAGCCAGCAGAATGCCGCTCCGGCACTATGACAACTCGTGCTTCCTAAAGACAAAATAGAGCAGCACGAACCCGATAGCAACCGACAGCAGCTCTACTACCGCAATGATCGTATTCTGAAGACGTGACGTAATGTTCAAGATCTTGATGACGTAGGGCGGCCCTAGAAGCAGCAGTACACCTGCGACCGTGAGAGCCAACTGCGTAACCATACTTCGCTGTCCGACTTTTGCACCAGCGTTCACCTTTCTTCACCTAGCGGCGCAGTGTGAAAGTACAGCTCTGATTAAACGTTTGTGTAGAAGACAGAGACGGTTTGCTCCTATTCAGCGGAGTAGATCTTGTTGGCAAATGTGAGGTACCCGGTGTGGCCAATCATTACCGTAGCGGGCCGGGTCTTGCCTTCCTCCGCACGGATCTCGCGGAGAAAACATTCGAAACTCTGAATGTTGACGAATCTGTCACGTAGGCTGACGACTGTTCGCTCCACCTGGTTCATGGTCGGGCTGAAAGAACTCATCGGCGCTCCTCCGCGTAGAGCATCCCAAACGTGTGGGATCACTGCCCAAGGCTCCCCTAGATCAATGAGGGCGGCGTCGACTTCTCGCTCTTCGAATCCTGCCTTGGCATCGCCGTGTTTCAGAGTCACGTATCCGTCGACGCCCGCCCTCTTGAGAGCTCTCTTCGCAGACTGCAAGAAGACGGGTCGGATCTCGTATGAGTAGACATGCCCATCTGGTTTGACTGCACTTGCCATTGCGACAGTCATGGCACCGCTTCCGGTTCCTGCTTCAATCACAGTCTTCCCGGATGAAAGACCCAGTTTGAGGATGACGAAGCCGATGTCTTTTGGGTACATTATCTGGGTTGGACGTGCAAGATGGCTGATGAGGTCATATGTGGTTGGTCGCAGGATCAAGAAATCCAGTCCAAGGGAACTTTCCAGATGATCCCCATATCGCTTCCCGATAGCGCCCTCGAGTTTCACGACACCTTTGTGTGTGTGGAACTCTCTACTCTTATCGACACCTAGAAGCCACTGCCTGCGCTGATCCCAGAACAGAAGGATCTGGTCACCCTCTTTGATCCTTTCTGGTTCCTGACTCAAGAACTGATCCTCCAACTATCCATCATGAGGCGCAGGGGCTTGTGCCTGAACCAGCATGACGAAATGCCTCGCGCTTCCAGTCGGAATCATCCTTACTGTGATAGGCGGCGTGTCGATTGGCTTCAAGACCAGATTAGCGAAGAACGATCGCAGCGCTAAGATGATCAAGCAGACCGTGGCGGTCCCCAATGCAATGAGATGTATCTGTGTCTGAAATCCGGATGGGATGAACCATGTCAATCCGTCGTCAAGATTGTTGATCACGTCTATTGACAGGGCAATACCACCGATCACAGCCGGCGGAATCACGCTCTTTCTCAGCAATTCGATTGACCTGATTCTTCTAATCTCAAAGGTCACGATCCTATGTTGGAGAAACCTTGGGCGGACCTCGATGGTTCCCTGATTAAGGCGAAGGGCATAGCTGATGCCACTACATTCAGAAGACATTCCACACCGCCCTCCTACCCAGCTAGCAGAACCCGATCTAGTACTCCCGACAGCAGCAATATGACACTTGCCAAACAAGGGATGTTGAGCCGGGCTAGGTGTGACTACCGCAGAATATGGTCAACAACTGCTCTGATGTCATTCTCCTCGATGATGACGTCTGCAGCAGCCCTCGTCTGGAGGGTAGTTGGTTTGTATGCTATCCTGAGGCCAGCGCCCTCGGGGATGTCGAAAGCATTGTCGCCAATGACCACAGTCTCCTGCATTTCAGCTCCGAGTAACCACGCGGCTTCTTCGATTACCCCGGTTTTGTTGCCCGGTCCGACGCGAACATTGACCTCACCTGTCAAGACACCGATGCGTACCTCCAGCTCGTTTGAGACTGAGAGGTCTACGTTCAGGTCAACCTTGGCCTTGTCGGCCAAAATTGAAAGGCCGGCGCTCACTATCCCAGTGCGAATCTCATGATTCCGGAGCTGTTCAATTGCTTCCCTTGCGCCGGGAGTGTAGCGGATTTCATCCAAGGATAGGAGGACGCGTGACAGAGGAAGGCCCTTCCAACATTGAGCGTCCAGCCTTGCCCATTGCGCGTAGTCTATCAAACCGTCGTGATACATCTCTGCGGTCCTTCTGCCTACTTCCCAGGTTCCGAATTTCTCGTGAAGATGCTGCCAGACGCTTACGGTGTCAGTGAGGGTGCCGTCAAGGTCAAATATTACCGCCTGAATCCTCCGATCACTTCTGGCTCGCATCATCAACATCTCTGGATCAAGCGGCACTTCTCAAGGCCTTAGATATCTCACGAAGGGCCAGCGGCGGTGTCCAGAGCGAAAAGACCCTACCATACTTGGCACTGGCGGCCGCCTTCAGTACGTTCTCATCACCATGCTTTCGGTAACCATCAATGAAGGCATTGACATACGCCTTGAAACCTTCCGACGGCACTGTGGGGAACACGTAGTGTCCTGAATAGTAGAGGAACTCCGCCACATCCCAAGCCTTGTCACCTGACTTCTTTGCCTGCTCCAAGTCAAGAGAGTAGACCTCATCGTCTGTGCCGCACTGGAAGTTCTCTGGTTTGGAGTCACCCATAGCTACGCTTGACGAGTGAATCCTGGCCAAAGTTGACCCGACCTTGAGGGCCAGTTCCAAGTCGTGATCAGACAAGGACTTGCTTGATACTGCTCTCTTGACGAGCTCAACGAGCGACGAGCCTTCAATGTAGCGTTGAACCAGGACGCGGTTTGGCATGCTGAGATGAAGTATCTCCGGAACTCGCACCCCATGCCTCGCCAACAAGCGGTTGAAGGCGTACTCGTTCTCAAGTCGTGCTTTGCCTGAAACGGAGAACACCCGCGTGCCGAGGGAGACAAGATCAATAGCGAACCATTTGAAACTGTGCCACTCCGTGAACTTCTTTGCCACGAGGCGCTCGTTGCCTGCAGTAATGAGATACACTTCGTTCAGCACACTTCCAAGCGGAGAGACCGTGACGACGACCCCAGGTCTGAACTTGCCCGCAAACTCCTCAATAGAGAATCTTTCTGCGAGACTGATGGGACCCGTGGCCGTCTTCAGGGACAGATACTTCTTCGGGTCCTCAAGAGTTACCGAATGTTCATCGCTGAGAAGGGTTGTCTCAAGTGAGGATACAAGCTCCTTCGTCAGAACGTCCGGTGTCAAGTAAGAGGCCCTTCCGTGAGCCAAGTATGCTTGGAGCAGCCGTCTGCCTGCTTGCACAACGTTGATGACTTTGGTGGTCGGTTTTCCTCTCAGCGAACGATCAACGAAGGCGTCTTCGAGCGCGTAGGTTGAATCCTCCTTACGAAGGACTCGAGCTCCCACGAGTCGATCGATCGCACTCTGATAGCCTGGTGCCATCTTGCTCAGATTGGACTCGCGAACAGAAGGATCCAATAGTAAGGCACAAGCTCTCGCAGCAGGCAGGAACACCCTTGCACGTTTCCTCAGCCTAGCCAACATCAGGTATTCTGGCTTGATTGAGAGTTCATGCGCCATCTCCCCATATTCAAGAACCAGTTCAGTCAATTCCTCGCGCAGTATCCGTTCTTTCGCGTCAACTTCAACCGACCAAAGCATATCTCCGTTCCGGAGCACACGATAGGGCGTCAGCAAGCGTTCCACAATGAACTCGCCCATCGCCCCTTTCCGAGCATCCAGATCAACAAGCGATCTGTCAGCAGCCAATGCAGTAACAGAGCGGCCATTCACTTTTCGAGTGTGATAACGCAAACCTTCCCCGTAGTCTTCTATGATGACAAGAAGACCGAAACCTTCAGGCCGAGCAGAATAGACGCTTTCTCCGCATTCGCAAGCAGCAAACATTCTGTCCTTGCCAGCGAGCTCCCAACAGAGCTCCTGCAATGAGCGGCTGATTGCATTGTCTTGCTTCTGCGACACAGTCCCGACCTTTCTCTTGCATCAGACGCGCAAGGCTCAGCGCAACCGAAGCAGACTCATACGAACCGCGCTACTAATGGCTAGCGGAGACTAACTCAACATTTAGGTCTGAGGGCTCATGTACGTATGCGGTGCAGTGGAGTAGCACGCCATGGATCGAAACGGACTCGGATGGAGAAGCCAACATGGCTGATCGGTTGTTTCTACACGAGCACTGGAAGGCGAAGCTGTCGATCCTTTCCATCCTGCTTCTCCTGTTGGCCTTCTCAAGCAGACCTGCGGCCACGACATTGGAGCAGCTTCCCGTGGCAAAGATAGCGAGCGTGGAGTCGCCTCAGGAGATCTCGCCCGGAGAGAAGTTCACCGTCGCGGTCACAGTCGACTACTCCGAGAGCTACTCGACTGACATAGCTATTCTAGATTCAGCGACCGGATGTGTGCTTGCCTCCAAGGGGTTGATCATACCTGCTGGAAGAAACGTTTTCAGTTTCTCCTTGACTGGGCCGGAACGCCCGGCCGTCTGGACGCTCTTGGCCTCTGTGCGAGTTTGATGGCATAGCGGCTGGTATGCGAACCAGTATGGGGGAACATACGCCTTCAGCATCAGGATTATGGACCTACCTATCGCGATTCTCAATATCACATCGAATCTCGTTTCAGCTGTTGTGAGAATAGACGGCATCACTCATCCCATCTCTCCCAATGGCACGGAGTTCCGAACCACGAGAGGAATTCACAAGATCGAAGTCGAGCCGCGTGTCATCCTTGGCACTGGAGCAGGAGCCGTGTTTGATCGCTGGAGTGATGGAATGCGCTCGTCGACCAGAGAGATCTACATAATGCGTCAGCTCGACCTATCAGCAATCTACCTGACCGAATTCCTACTCACCGTCAAATCCAGCATAGGCGACACGGTCGGCTCCGGCTGGTATCCGGCTGGCGCGAGTGCAATGTTCGCTGCACTCGATCCTGCCATGGCAGCGCATCCGTTGGTGGGCTATCAAACGACGCACAAGTTCAATCATTGGTCGGGCGACTCGCAGTCCGACTCGCCCATCGACTGGGTAGTCATGGACCGACCTAAGACGGTGGCTGCAAACTGGTCAGAAGATACAGCCCAAGTGACGTCGATATATCGACTCGTCGTTGTGTCAATTGCTTTCCTGTCGTGCTCAGTAGCACTGTTTGTAGTAGCAATCATACTCAAGCAGAAGGTGCGTACGCGATCGCACCCCATCGCGCCTTTCTGAGCATCTAGATCGATGAGCGACTTGTCGGCGGCGAGGACCATCGCTGGGCGATCATTCATTCTACGCGTATGATATCGCAGACCATCTGCATAGTCCTCCATGATCAATAGCAGGTCGTAGCCTTCAGGCCGGGTCGAATAGACGCTCTCTCCGCATTCGCAAGCTGCCGCTATTCCTCTTCTGCCGGCGATCTCCGCACATGGCCTCTGAAGTGATTCCGCAATTGCAGGAGTGGAATTCTCAGATGCCATGGTTGTCGCCTCAGTCTGTCGCAAGCGATACAGTAGTGATTGATTGGTCGAAGCTGATGTGCTTGCCATCTAATAATGGGTGACGGACTAAGTGAACCTTAAGGTACTAGGTCAGCTCTCCATGTGTGGGACCACGTGCTATTCGAGCGTGGAAGCGGAGGAGGCAGAACACGCGGTGCTCAAGCTCTCATTCACCTATCCTAGTCAGGGAATGGGCTTCTGTCTTGGCTTGGTTTTTCTGCTTGTCATCACGCTCCCACTCTCATCCATGCCAGTGGTCTGTGCCGGGACGAAATCCCCCGTGGCCAGAATCGTGGATGTCCAATCGCCTAGTCACATTCGTCCCGGTGAGGACTTCTCAGTCACGGTTGCTGTCGAATACTCCGATGCCCACTCAACGGACATAGCGATCATAGATGCAGCAACAGGGTTTGTCCTCGCCTCAAAAGACCTGTTCACTCCGATGCCCGCTGGCACTACGGTGTTCACTTTCCATCTCTCAGGCCGAAACCAGCCGGGCGTCTGGGAACTCTTGACTACAGTCCGAACCTGGTGGTACAACGGCTGGTATTCCAATCAGAACGGCGGAACCTTCCGCTTCAATATCGAGGTAGTCAGGCCAACCACTGGCACTCTCAGTATCCGCTCGAACCTCCCCTCGGCCGTCGTAACGGTCGACAACGATCTCTACAAGGTTCCTCAAGAGGGACTCTACCTTCAAACCGAGCGTGGCCTCCACACAATTGCCGCAAAGTCCCCACTGGTTCTTGACAATGGAACTCGAACAGTCTTTGACCATTGGAGTGACGGCGTGCACTCTTCGCAAAGGCAGATGTATGTGGCAGACCGACTAGACCTATCAGCAGTCTACGTGACCGAGTTCTACCTCCTTGTCCGATCCAATCTGGGCGAAACCCTAGGCTCCGGCTGGTACGTGGCAGGCACGAACGCAACCTTTGCAGTCCTGCGACTTGGCTCTACCACCCGGTCTCCGACTGATTCCGGAGTTGACTACGAGTTTAGTCACTGGTCTGGAGACTCGGAATCAACTTCCTCTGTTAGCTGGGTCATGATGGATAGGCCTAAGACAGTGTCCGCCAATTGGTCAGAGGATGCCTCTGCGAGATCTAAGTCCCAGATTGTCAGAATTTCACTAGTCTTTCTTCTCTGCTCTGGGATACTCGCTGCGATTGGAGTCATTCTACGGCGCCTGTCAGCCGTGAAGTCGCATGACGGATTCCCCAGATCCGGACGAGCGTTAAGGAAACTCATGCCTATGTTGGTTCTTCTCATGATGATTGTTGGCTCCTCGACAGTTCAGGATACTTATGCCTCAAATCCGTTCCAACCGGAAAGCATCGCGATCGGAGACGCAGTTTGGTATCGCTGGAGTGTCGCCGCAAGCGACACATGCCTGCTATGGCTTGGTGGGGGAATCGCTGAGCACTCAAGCCTCACAGTGAACCCGTACGAGTATGAATCCTACAACACCGTCCATTTCATCCAAGACCTTGCAAACTACTACGATGTTCTTGCATTGAAGAAGGGCACAGTAAGCTCCGTGGACACGACGCTGAATAGAACGATGTTTGTCGAACCCTACCCTGGCCGAACCAACTTCATAAAGAGCATACGTGCTTGGGCGAAGATTCAGGGCTACGCACACCTCTACATTGTGGGCTACTCGGTCGGGGCTCTCGCCGCTGCCAAGGAGCTCGTTCTTGCAAACCCAGAGGACTGGGCCAGCCCCGATGGGCTAGTACTGATCACTCCTCAGATTCCTCAAGATGTTTCTACCAAGGCCAGCACTCTACGAGCCAGTCTCCTTGTCTTGTATGGCGAGGGAATGCCAGGGGAGTTCATTTCGTCAGGCGAGCGTTTCTTTCAGAACGCCCCAGAGGACGGTTGGCGCGGAGCCTTCTGGTATCACAAAGAGTACCACGTAATCAGCGATGTTCAGCACGAGGTCTGGACAAACTGGGAATCGGGCGACTATGATGGTCGTGCGGCTCTCCTCACTACCAAGTTCATTGAAACTTCGAAGAGCCTGCAATTCGAGAATGAGAAAGAACACATCTCTAGGATCGCGACAAATCTCACGAACGACACAGAGTCCACAGGCCAAGTCGACATTCACATGCGCTACATAGTGTCCCCAGACAGAGTCAGAGCAGGACAGGCGTTCAAGACTACTACCAATTTGCAGTTCAAACTGTCCTCGAACTTCACAATTGCAGTAGTCGCGTTCGACATTGGAAAAGGTTCGATCGAATCAGTCTCGATCAAACGGCTCTATGGAAATGGTGAAGCACAGTTCACGAATATTATACTTGCCAACGGCACTTCGAGCAGACTACATTTCGCATTGATATCGCTGATACGTTTGGAGGACGGCTGGGTATTACTGAAGGATGGGGTAAAGAGATTCCTAACGGAGGTGACCGATTCGGTCACTCTGACTGTGGTCCTGGGATACCCGAGCAGAGAGGTTGAGCTTGACGGCAATCGCTACCTATCAGGCGCCGATGGCAGGTTCACGGCCAACGTGACTCGAGGCGAGCATACTATTTCGGTTCCTCCTGTCATAGAGTTGGGGAACACTTCCCGTGCTGTCTTCCTGCAATGGAACGAGACTATCTCCTCCCCTACTCTGACTCTAAGGTTGTCAGGTGATGCCTCTCTGCTTGCGATCTATCTGCGACAGTACTATCTCAACGTCAGATCCCTGTTCGGCCACACTACGGGAACAGGATGGCATGATGAAAACGAGATCGTCACGTTCCAAGTAACACCGCCTGTGGTTCTCGACGAGAGAACACACTTCTTCGCGGGATGGTCGGGCGACTCGAGCGATTCCTCGCCCACATCACGCATCCGCATGAACGGCCCAAAAAGCATCTCGGCCTTGTGGAGAGACGCCGAGTTCGGAGACCAGAACGGCTCCGTCTTCCAACCGCTGACATACTTGGCACTCACTTGTGCAATGCTGATTGCGTCGGCCATCTTTGTAGGTAGATCGTTCCGACTCTACCGACGTCAGCCACAGTGACGGAAAAGCATGCTGCACAGGACTCAGCAGGACCGCGGCCCTACCGCTTGGCTGCTTCCAGACCATGCAGGTAGTATATCGTGTAGATGCCCACGAACAGTAACGAAGCGAACAGCTTCGTGATGAAAACCAGGTTGACCGGGTAGTATGAACTCTGGAAGGCGATGGTGTCGACCATCTCGTTGAATGATGTCGTGGGGTTAGCTCCAAGTAAGGACAGTCTGGCCGACCAAAGAGAGAAGTTCCAAGTCAGCTCATAGCCTGCGATCATGCACACCAGGAAGGCGATTACCCCGATCGCCTGCCTAGTCGAAGCTGAAGTCATGTTGAGCCTATCCCTGAGCGCGAGCAGCAACGTGGCCCACCACAAGAACAGCAGAATGGAGAAACCTGTGATAGGCTTGAACTGGATCGGAATGCTCACAGGAACCCCTGGAATCAGTCCCGGAGGAAGGGCGAAGAGTACTACTTCACTGGATACCCATCGCTGCCCGAAAGCCGTCTCCGGAGAAGACAGCCCGTAAGTGACGTATCCCCATATGATGAGCGCAGTGACCGCGAAGAGGGCCGACAGGGCTAGCCAACGTTTGCTTTGGTAAGTCTCAAAGTACTTCAAGGCGCAAACCCTTGCTTCTCGCTGTTCACGCGCGATCCGTTAATGAGGCTGACGGGGACTCGCGGTCTTCCTGAGATCGGCGACTTTCCGCTTTTTCGGCTGAGACGATTCTCACGCGAGATGACCAAGTAGAGGAATCCAAGCATCCAGGTCAGAAAGATGATTTCACCTATCGAGTCATGAAAAGTCTTCACGTCAAGACTAATGTACGTCACGTAGAGGATTATCAGGGTGATGCGCAAGACGTTTGCGAAGTATGTTCCCAGAGCCCCCATTGCTGCGTATGTGACTTTTCTTCGTATGGGCGCGTCCAGTTTGATCAGCAGAATGATGAGCACGATGCCGCACATAATCATGCTCACGACGCCAGATGATGGCCAGTATATCAGTATCCGGATGAACCCTTTGTATCCCCAAAGGCTCAACTGGTTTCCTCTTAGTAGGATGCTTGGAGGCGTAACAGAACCGGGACTTGCGATTCGAAAGCCCAGAACGACAAGTATTCCGACCACAACATTCCATATTAGGTATACCCAGCTCTGCATGAACGCTAGAGAGTCCTCCGGGTAGAATGCATCCATCAGGTCCAGCACGCCGGACCCGATCGCATATGTTGCAGGCGTGATCATCGATCGAATCGATCTCGGACCATAGAACACCGCAACAATACATAGACTGAATATCGCGTACACGAGGTAGTCCATCGCAAGGAGGAAGCTCAGAGGCGCTTCCTGAGAGACCCCGAATTGTGAGGTTATGATTACTCTCATGCTGTAGGTCCAAGCGTCGTTCATGACTCTCTCCCAGTAGTATGCAAAGAGGATCACAGTGACTGTTAGGGCGACGATGAGTCTCCACCTTCCTCGTCTGGCAGTAAGCCGTTGTCTTGAATCGTACCATTCCCAAGCCACGAGGAAGATAATGAATGCGAAACCGGCGCGCCCGATCTGTTCTCCCCAGAACCAGAAGACTGTGAAGGACGCGGAATCAATGATCACTAGGTAGACTACCGGAGCGATCAGGAAGTAGACCGGTACAGATTCGTACTTGATGAGTTCCGTTCTTGCCCGCATGAGGAGACCTGTGATTCGGACAGATAGATTTCCTTTCACTTGCTGATCACTCTTTGGCCCGTAGCTTTTCGTCCGATCGCTCTCTAGAGGCGAATTCTACGATCACTCAGCTCGTCTCGCGTGAGCTCGATCGTCTGCTGCGTTGTGCGTGCCCGATCCACTCGCTGTAGGTAGTCAATCAAGAACAAAGCCATGGCGAAGATCAGAACCACAATCTTTGCTGCGTACACTATGTTGAGCGGGTAAGGGTTCCTCGGCCACGGATTGACGACTGTGTCTGGGTTTGTGAAACCTTCGGCAGCCAACGAAGCGGACCAGAGGACGATATGATACATTACCTCGAAACCGCTGCCCAGTGCAATGAGCCACGCAACAAGGTATACTGTTCTCAGGACACCCGCGCGCACTCCCATGAACCATGCTCGCACATAGGGCGTGTACAATGCGAATCCGAAACACAGAAAGAATGAGTATTGGAAGAAAGTGATCGGTTTCATGGAGAAGCCTGGAAGCACCTGAACTTCCGTAAGGACCAGATTCTCCCCAACTATGTAAGGCGGAGTACTCGTCACCGTGGGCGCGAGAATGACCACTAGGGCGGCGAGACCGAAAATGAGCGAGAGAACGGGAAAGCCATATCTTCTGACCAGTCTGAGAAGCGTTGACTCCGCGTTGCGATTCTCTGTGCGAATCATTCTACTCGCTCCAAATACGGACACGCAAAGTCCAGAGATACTGGCCCCTCGTTTTATTCCTTCCGCGAAGCGCATGATCGGACGATCAGGTTCGATGCTGACTCTGCCGAGCCGGTTGCTGAGGGAGAGGGGCCGGTGACGTTGACCGATCTGAAGTAGCCCGCGTAGGTGCCCGGGTCGAGCTTCGTAGCACCCGATATGAGAATGAAGGAGAACGATCCTGGAAAAGCCCATTTGGCTTCTTCGTACTGCGCCTTGACATTGATCTCCCTGTACGACCATTGATTCAGAGGCGTCGGGATCACGATGATCCTATGCAGCTTGAACTCGTAGAAAGCGGGCTCACCGGGGGAGAAGATGAACCATATGATGTGAGTGCCGTCGTTGATCTCAATCCCGAAGGCATTCCTTGGGTTGCTGTTCACTGGGTCTGGATGATACGGGAAGGTTGGATAAGCCCAGATGCCTATGCTGTTCTGGAAAACCTTGGATGCAGCATTTCCTCTCAAGTCTTGTCTGACGTGAAGCATTGCCCAATCGAAGGTGTCATTCAGGCCGTCTTGATAGACGTGCATCCCAAGTGCGCTCTCCCCGTCGACAGTGTCCTCAGCAAGCCATAGGCGATCCAGGGGCCCCTTCAGGAAGTCGGTCTCCCAAAGGTACGGTTTCGTCTCGTTGGTCCCAGGCACCAGCGTCCAGTACCTGAATGTAGTGTTGAGAAGCGGTGGCGCTTCGTAGCCATGGCCGTAGTCTTGAACGTACGCATTCAGTATCAGAGCCGCACAGATCAAAATCGACACAGGTGCGGCGATTCTTCGCAACCACTTTTGGTAGCTCATAGAAGCCCCGTCCTTTCCTTGTAGAGGTACACAGCTGAGACGACAAGCATTGGTATCCAGAAGATGAAGTAATTCTGTAATCCACGATAAGAGAACCACATTGTCAAGATAGGAACGACCCATATGGCATGTTTCAGTCTGTCAAAGTAGACTGCATAGTTGAACAGCAGAGCCGCAAACACCGTGACGAACGTGACTGAATAGAAGCTTGGCGGTAACGGGATGAAACCGGTTTCACTCATCATCGAGAGCCCCTGACTGAGAATCACAAGGTTCCCGAAAGTGGGGGCTATGACGCCTCTCCACCAGAGCGAGTAGTCCTGATAGATGAACCACAGATTCGGAATCAAGAAGAGGCCAGCGGCAGCTGTTGCAAAGATGAGTGTTCTTCTTATGCGCTCTCCCCTTGAAGACTCTGGGTGATCGTGAAATACCCAGATCAAGAGGAACGGGGCGAGAAGCCACGGTGTCTGCTTCATTGCGCACGTCAAGCCGTAACAGGCTCCTGCGAGCCACGGCTTCTTGAGAGAGAAGATCACGCAGATCATCGGAAACACCCACAGGAAGTCGGCGATCGAGCCTGAGCTAAAGTTGATGACCAAGTCCGAGCCTGCAAAGATGGGCAAGAGGACAATCGGTCTTATCTTGGCGGGAGCCCAACAGTAGATCGAGACCAACGTCGCAATCTCGAAAATGAGAATGACTACTCGCATATCCGCTATGCCGGCCACCACTGCCGGGACGAGGACTAGGAAACTCATAGCTGGGTAGTTCAGGATCGTCATTAGGGCACCTGACGGCATCAAGGTGATGAACTGTGGATCTACTGAGAAGACTCTCAGAGCGCCTTGGAGATCCTGTGCATAGGGGTTCACTCCTCTCGTGAACAAGATCGCGGCGTAATGTGTGAACGCGAGCGAGTCGCTTCGATACGCTCCGTTGAACTCAACTTGCGAGATGACATAGGCGCTTGTCAAGACGAGGGCGATCAATGTGGCGAACGGCAGGTGACGCAATCTCTTGAGCGTCTGCCTGCTAGACATCCCAATCGCCATGACTACGAAGGCAAGCAAGTACGTGATCAGGAGAATCAACACGACCTCCAAGTGCGTCTCGATCTTTCCTCTGATCCAGTTCTGGAGGCCCTCCGCGAGCGCGAATCCTCCGACGAATAGGAAAGAGATTCGCAGCATCAGCTCTTCCGTTGGATCATTGTAAAGCTTCATCATCTTTTGATCGACCTACAATCGTCCCCGCGATCAGACAGGTCAAAGTGGCGAAGGTCACGGTCCAGCTGATTCCGCTCACTGTCGGATCTGTCTGGTGTATGATGTCGATTGTCTTCATCCACTGCTCGGCTGTGAGCTGAATGTAACCTTCGCTGTTTCTCACAAGTCTAAGAGGTTTGCCGTCGGCAGACGCGACCCAAGTCGGAAACCACGCCTCACGGATCTGGATTTCCGCCTTGTCACCTGCACCCGTCAGCCCAAGATGAATGTGATCAGGGGACACACGTTCCACAGTCACCTTGAACGCTCCCGGCGGAGATACTTCCACCAACTCGACATCGTGTGTTGTCTTGTAGATCGAGATCGAGGATGGGCTGTACGGGACCGAAAGAACCTCGGTGAAACTCGAATTGCCGAGAAGTGTATGTTTCTCTGCGTTGCTCAAATCCCCGATCATTATCCATTCGATTCCGAGCAAATCGCTACTGTTGATGAGGCTTCGCCAAGTCCGTATGCGGACATCTTGTGACGGGGCACTCTCAAGGTCGTTGATCCTGTAATCGTCTAGATCGTCCCCAATCAGGCGATTCAGAAGTTTCGACTGCGGATACCAGCCGTCAACTGTGGGTTTGTCGGCAATTCTCGGGAGCAGGTAGACCCAGAGTGGGCACTTGATGGCAAGTATTCGACCTTCTGACCTGTCGCCCTCGAAGTAGCGCAAGATCTCAGACGGCACATCTGCGTTCGCAGTTGAGTAAGGAAGATAGGGATTCACAGGTTCAGTGTTGGAATACCAGATTCTCAAGGCGGGACTGAGAAACACGGGTACCGCCACTAGCACGATAAGGAGGACTGCCCGGTACTTTCCCTTCATCGAGAAGGACCGCACAGCCCGCAGAAGCCCGACCCCTGCCAACAGGACCATCGGAATGGCGAAGTACAGCCAGAACCTGTACACATCCAAACTAATCCAGAGTTTCTTCATTGGATAGAACCAGAATATCGGAAGCGCATAGTAGCCAAGCCCAGCCCAGAAGAAGAGAACGAACCACAGGCACGCAAATCCGAACATTTCCGCCGATGCCATCAACCCGCCGCGGACGGACTGCCGCGAAGTCTCCACGAGGAATATGAGGAAAGAAACGATTATGACGACGATGCCAACAGGCATGAGCAGTGGGAGACCCGCAAGCTCGCTGAGCTGGTAGAATCCCATTCCGCCGAGAAGTAGCAAGATCAGATGGATCGGCTGAAAGCGGAACGCTCTCCTGTAGGTTCTTCGGATCAGTACTTGGAAACCAAGCACAGCGAGGATGAATTGTGCAATTCCGAGAGCCGCGCTCGCGATGTCGACTCCAAAATACGTGAACCTCAAGAATGGAAAGGTCACGTTTCTGTTGAAGAAACCATTCGGTGGGAGTTGTGTGAGGGCTACGGAGTACGGAATGATCCAGATTGCGGAAAGACCGATGCCCCCAGCAATCGCGCCGAGGCCAACTCCCAGGTGATGAGCGGCACTGACGCGGTTTGGGAATGTTGCGATGATCAAGGTGCATCCTATGAGCACAGCGATCAAACCGGAAAGGTGGTGCGTTAGCATGACCGCTGTGAGCGTTACGGAGGGGACAATGACCCATCTCGGGCTCTTCGAGTGCAAGACACGCCTTAACGAGATGAGAAATAGACAGACAAGAACTATGGATATGGTGGTTGGCAATCGGTCAAAGAAGACGTAATTCTCGACCACCTCAGGGACCGTACTGTACAAGAAGACCGCAACCGCACTTTCGAGCCCACTGAGACCGAAATCCCTTGCCAGCCAGTACACGACAGGAACAGCAGCCACGTAGAATATCAGGTCGACTAGTTTGTATGCGAAGACAGGCCCCACAACAACGCCGAGAAACCCTGTCAGAACGTAGCTAAGCGGCGGATACAACACGAGAAATGGAGTACCACCATACCAGTCGGGATTCCAAAACGGGATCGTCCCATACCGCATCAGAGAATCGGTTACAAACATCACCTTGGAGAGATGGCTGGAAGAGTCGACCCCCATGGGAAGGCCTGCACCAAGCCTGGGGAGCGAGACAATCAATGAGAAGATGAAAGCAGCGGCAAGAATCAAGTTCTGGACCGGGTCAAGCCGGATGTTGCCGATGCTTGATTTGATTGCCTTGTTCGTGGTCACAGGCCATTCCATTCTTCATATTCTCCTTTCTTCTGCCTTCGAACAAGCGGATTGGCAACTACCAACACGACGGCAACTAGCCCAACGAGGAGGAATACTGCACTGCTATCGAGCGTCTGTTTTGGAAAGAAGGCAGCGGCAGAGACCGATCGGCTCAGATACTGAGTGAAACTGTTACCTTGAACTGTGTCCTGCCAGAGTGTGACGCCCGAAACCTTGGCAGCTACTTGGAATGTCGTTACTCCAGCGCCAGCGACAACGAGGTAGAAGTATCTTTGCGACGCTGACACATTGATTTCAAGTATCAGGTCAACGAACATCCGCGTGTAGCTGAAGTCGTTGTCTCCCTTGTAGAAGCCGACGAAGTCACCTGTGCGAGCTATCGTCGTGTTGTAGATTACGTCAACGTAGGTGAGAGACTTTCCACGGTCTATGCGGTCGTCCGTGTCATTACCGAAGAACCAGCCGCATCCAAGTATGCGGCTGAACCTGATCCCGTTCGTATGAGTGTTGTTGAAATCATCAAACATGATACGCGCCCAATCTGAGGTCGAAGTCATGATCACTCGAAGCTCAGGGGTCTCCTTCCAACTTGCCTCTGCTCGTAGCGCCAAGTCGAAGGCACCTTGATTGCCAAGCCCTGCTGCGATACTGAAGACAACAAACAGCAGAAATCCTACACAAAGCACTCGTACCGATGCCACCATTCAGTCCTCTTCTTGATTATCTAGCGGGTTGTGCGATCAGGAACACCTCAGAGTACGATAGATATGGGGCTCCCGCGCCGGTTTTCCTCTTGTCACTTGAAGACTTTGTCTTTTGAGAAGACTTCGATACCTCTCGGGCCGATGAGGTATGGTCTTAGTTGCGTGTCATGTGCGATTCCTCTCATCTTCTCCACTTGGATCGCTCTCACGACATTGCCTTCACGAATGCCCGTACGCAAGAGCACCACGCCTTGGGATAGGAACTCCTCAAGTTGGAACTCTCGACTCAGCATGGAGGTTCTCATCTCACTTGTCACGATGCATGTCGCACCGGTTGAAGAAAGAGCATCAAAAAGCATCAACATAGCACGTCTCCTCTTTACGGGCGATTGGTATCTGACCGACAGTGAGGTGATGGGGTCAACGGCGAGTCGTGTGACACCCTCTTCCTCAGCAAGGCGTTTGACTGTCTCAACGAGCCCTCCTAGGGTGACTTCCGGGATGACCTCTTGCACGAGGAGATCACGACTCCCACCAGACCCGATTTCGGAAAGTGTCTTCATCCGCCTGAATGGCGTTGCATCAACGAACAGTATCTTGCCCTCGGCTTCTAGACGATCTAGATCCCAACCGAACTCTGATACGTTCTCCTTCACCTGCTCGGGCTTCTCATCGAAAGTGATGTAGATAGAACGCTCGCCTGCGACGGCTCCTGCTCGGAGGAATTGGATCGCAAGGATTGTCTTACCTGAGCCAGGGCTTCCGACTGCAAGGATCGTTCTGCCCTTGGGAAAGCCCCCTCCGAGAATCTCGTCCAGCCCTTTGACCCCAGATGAGATGCGTTCCATGGTGATGCACTGCAACTGTCCACCGTAGGTTCATCGTTCGTATTAAGAATTTGAGGCATGTCTGCTCCCGTACTCACCACATGCTAGAATTATATGTGACCACTCCATGCCATGATGGTAGCGGATCGAGGCATGCGCTCCCATACTGCGCTTATCTTGCTGATTGCCATCTTAGCGATAGCGCAGCCTCATCCGACGCTAGCGAGCGCGGATCGTGTCACTACCGAGGTGACTCTCTATGCTCACACTGATCCGTCGGCCACCTCTGTGGGAGGCCGAGTTCTCAGCCTCAGAGGTAACGCCACTTCGAGAAACTCTGCTGATGTGCGACAGGGCCTCGTATTCACCCTTGTTCCCCCTCTCTCAGCACCATTGCACATACTCGGCAGAATTGGTGTGTTTGTCTGGCTTAGGGCTCAGGAGAATGTTCGGGGAATGCTAAGAGTCGTGATATCAGAGGTAACAGCGAACGCGTCCGTTGTAGAGATAAGGTCTGCATCCGTGACAGTGGGGCTGTCTACCGTTCTCTACAAAGTGGAATTCGGTCTTGGAACGGTAGACTGGGCAGTCGAAGCCGGATCGACTGTAAGCTTTGAGGCTCAATTCACACCCACCAAGCAGATACCGGTAATGATGCTATGGGATGATCCATCAGCTCCGACTCGACTGACACTGCAAGTGGAATCGATCCCCAGGATCACCCTACGAGTTCACGACGAGTCCGGCAGAGTGTCAACAATTTTCCCCGAAAACGAGTCCGGTATCGTAAGGCTGGTAGCCGGAGTTACTGTCGAGGATCCCTTCCATGGCACGAATGTGCGGATGGTCTCCTTGAGCCTCGTGAACGCGTCCGGATTCGTTCTTATCAGAGATGCTCCAATGAATCTGACATCTCGGACAGACGTCCCGTTTCGCCTTGACTATGCACTCCCCATTGAGATACGTACCGGTGCCTACGATGTGACTGTGAGTGTTGTGGACGCTGCCAACAGGATTTTCCTCACCGCAAAACGGATCATCATCATGGGTTTCCATACACTGGTTCTGAGGATGATTGATCCGCAATCGCGACCAATCCCGGACTTGAACATCTCCATTTTCGCGATTGACCAATTGGTCGGCGAAGTCACAACCGACTCGTCCGGCATGGCGACTATCCAAGTCCCATCAAGCGTAGCCGTTGGTGCGCTCTCTTTGTTTGTGCGAAGGGAGTCGATACTGATCTACTCGCAAGTGATCGATGTTGCGTCAGACACGATACTTCATCTTGAACTGCCCTTGTATGATTGGACCATAGCTGTTCACCTTCAGGCCCTAAGCTTTCCAGTCTCTGGAGCCAAGGTTAGCTTGTATCTCAACGGCACACTTGTTGCTACGGCTCTAAGCGACAGCAGCGGAGTGGCCCGTTTTGCCTCCGTTCCTCTGGGGGAATATGAGGTTTCCGTCATTTCCATTCTTGGATCCAAGCATTTCCTTAATGTGACTCACTCACGTGCGCTGGGAGGAACAGCGCTCGAGTTGCCAGTCATGGCTGGCATCTCGGAAGATGCAATGCTCATACTTGGTGCGGTGGCAGTCGCCACTGTCTTCGGAGTGTATGCAGTGGCTCGTCGCAGGGTAGCGAGACGACGTTTCAGGAATGTTGCAGAACTGCTTGGTGGAACAATACCCCGAGCAATAGTGATGATGATTGTTGGTCCGTCAGGGAGTGGAAAGAGCGTCCTCCTCCAGAATATCCTGGCGGATTCGCTCCGCGACGGCAGATCCTGTGTCTACGTGTCAAACGCAGAACTCCCAATGAAAATCAGAGACCAGTTGGCAAAAATGGGATTTGACGCACAGGTTTGTGAGCGTGAGAGGAAGCTTAGATTTGTTGATGCCTACTCGGGCACAACTGAGGCGTCCTCCCCTGAGAGACACTCCGTTCCCTCTCCAACCGACCTGACGAGCCTCGGAATCCAGTTGACGAGCTGCATCGAGGAACTGGGAGGAGTAGCTGACGTATTCCTCGACTCGCTGACACCCATCGTCATGTCAGCCAGCCCAGAGCGATGCCTCGACTTCTTGCGTTATTACGGAGCACGCACAACCAAGTCAGGCGGAAGCTTCCTCTATGTCACCACAACGATAATTGGACCCGAGTTGCTCGGAAGGTTCGAAGAAGCCTCCGACTGTGTCCTTCAAACCGAGGGGTCGGTTGGCACTCGCAGGATCAGAGGTCGTCTACTTGTGAAGAAGGCCCGAGGCATAGAACATGAGCATGACTGGGTTGGCTTCAAGATCGGATCGAAAGGACGCATGGAGTTCATTTCGCTCCCCGGTGGCGAGCGCTAGATAGACTCCACTCGTGAGAGAGACGAATTCGCCCGTGGTCGGCCTGCGAGTACACAACTGAGGCTCTTAGGTATGGGTTGAAGTGAGGCGTCGCCGTCGAAGCACGATCGCTGCTGCGAGTGTGGCGACAACGAGCATCACGGGTTGCACTGCCGACGGATACTCAGGGATAGGCTTGCCTGATGGCTGAAGCTCGAAATCGACGACGACAGCGCCTCCATCCGGTACTGTAACCATCTGACTCTGTGGCACGAATCCTGGATCAAGCGAGACGCTGAGGTTATAGGTACCCGGTGCGACCCACATCACGTACGCTCCGTCAGTCGTGGAAGATGTCACTGCCGGAGCCTCGCCTTCGCCGGCCGCAGTCACCTGAGCCCAGGCCAGCGGGTGAAGATTTCCATACTGATCAAACCAGGAGACTGTCCCCCTGATTACTGACATCGACGCGTGCGATGGCATGATCGTGAAAGCGAACGCAGACAGCGCCACAAGCACAACTAGGATGACTGATTTGTGCTTCATCGTTGACTCATCTTCGTAGTTATCGAGGTGGGTCGGATAAGTCTTTCCCGCACCTCTGTCAAGTCTCCCCGACCTCATCTCTTCCTTCGCCGATACGATGCGAAGAGAACTACGGTGATAACTATGAAGAGAACAGGCACGAGGAAGAGATATGCTCCTGCGTCGCCCATTCCCGGGGCTTCCTTCTCGGCGAACAGGTAGATGCTGCCGGTGTCGCTCCCTGCAGCCATGATTCTTCCGTCGGCTGAGATGGAAAGCGAGTGCACGATTGCGTCAGTTCCATATCTCCACAGAGGAGTTGTCAGCGATTGGTCGAACATGGATATTGTCCCATCGAGGTTTGCGAGTAAAATCCTTTCACCGTTGTCAGAAAGGGCGATAGATGTGACAGGTCCTTCTGTCTCGAGCACCTTTAGCTCGTTAAGTCCGGTCTGTATCTCGTAGATCGAGATAACACCTTTTGTGTTTCCTGCGGCAACTCGACGCGCCGTGTCTGAGACCGAGAGAGACGATATCGCACCCCCCAGTCTTTTGCTGTCTACTAGTTGACCTGTTCGACCGAGCAGATACAGAAGTCCGTCGCTCGCTCCAGCAACGACATAGCTTGCGTCGTCTGCCATCGCGACGTGAGGGAAACTCGTGGACTCTTGGAAGCACCACGAGTAACTGGATTGTGGAGTTGTTTCATCAAAGAAGTATATGCCCCCTCGAGCCGATGTTACTGCCAGCGATTGGGATTCTGAAAAGGAGAGTGCCAAGACTCCGCCTGGGATCGTATTCCGCCAGCTGAGTGGAGCGTCTTGATCTGCCCTGAAGATATAGAGGTGGCCATTTCGATCCCCGGCTGCGACATAGCCCCCGTCATCGCTCATGGCAAGGGCCTCAATCGAAGACTCCGCGTGGTAACTCCAAGTCGGCCTTCCGGAGATGCGGGGTTGGAAGAAGAAGATGCTCCCGTTCGTGTCGCTCGTCACAACACGACTGCCGTCCCATGATATTGCCACATCTCTCACATATCCCTGTGCCTCATGGGACCACAGGGGCTCCCCCTTCGCTGATTGAGTTTCGAAGAAATATGCATGCATATCATCGCTGCCCGCAATCGCGTACATGCCGTCATGCGAAACAGCGACGGCCCACAAGTAGTTCCCTGACCTGTAGCTCCAAGCAAGTGGAGCTGAAGTCGCGGATGCGGCCAAAGTGACGAGTAGTATTGCACAGGTTTGCTTCAGCCCCGGTAACCCTTGGATGGGAAGCATATGGCCTTCACACCTTATCTGCAGGCGTCGTTCAATGGCATTGATTCACATGTGTACATTTCGGAAGAATGACGGGATTCGTTTTCCGTGCAGATCAGATTCACCCAAGTAGTAAACTCTGATTTTGGTTAACACCGATCCCCCAAAATGGCATAGGTTGAGGAGGAGGCTATTGAAAGACTCGTGTCAATGCCAGCCGAAGGATACATCGGGTGATGCATAACCACTTGTCGATTCTGCATCTTATTTGACTTCCACGTGTGAAAGCCAGCTTATCCTCACGTGACCCATCAAAGTGTGCACAAGAGGAGTTCGCGCTCGCTTTGAAGAGAATCCTTGTAGTAACACTGTTCATTCTGAGCATAGCGGTTGGAACAGTCAACGTGTCTGCCGCGCCGCTGCTCAGTAGTACGAGCAGACAGGCGGTCTTCCTCTCTCCTTGGGAGCGTTGGATGCCGACTTGGTACCGTGACGGGTATGTGACTCAGCTTGAACGTGCAGGTTACCACGTGGACATCTTGCTCAATGAGGATGTCTCCATCTCGTTTCTGATGACAGGACTTGCCAATTATGATCTCATCATTCTGAGAACGGAATCCTTCTACGATGAAGGATTGAGTTACTACTGCTCAGGAGAGCCGGTCACCAGCAAATCCAGTACGACCTTTGCGGCCCAGATCGCCGCCAGGGAACTTCAGGTCAGTCACTGCATAGGGTTCAGCATGCTATTCCTGAAACACAACTATTCTCCAGGTAGTCTTCGTCAGGGCTTGGTGTACGTGTTCGGGGGACCATCCGCTGAACTCTCAACGGCTTTCATTTCTGCCGGCGCCGCAGTGTTCATCGGCTTCTATGAACCGTATTCACTCGGATGGGGCCGAATGGATGCACTCTCGATAAAATACTTCAGGTATCTGGCACAAGGATCCACCATCAAGGACGCGACACTTCAACTCTACAACTACTTGAACACCGGCCACGGCAGCACCAGCACTTGGCCTATAGTATACTGGTATGGCAACGGCGGCTACAAGATCTAACAGTTGAGTTCAGCCCGAGCTCTATGCGCCCGTTTCCTTTCTGATCTCAATTATCCAAGTCCGAAGTGGCTCCGATTCCGGTTTCCCCTACGCAAGCTACTGATGTTTCGGCGTCTCGTGAGAACGCCTTCTTCGAGCCACAATGACCATTGCGGATGCAATGACTACGACTGCAAGAAACAGAATGCCAAGACTCAGGAATATGGAACTCCAATCTTCCTGCCAGACTGCTTCGATCGTAGTAGGCTCCTTCATCACTACGGATCCCTGAGCCGTCTCTTGGACTCCTAGGAAGTTGTTGGATCCAGTCCATTTGACGAATGATCGTCTCAGTCCGAGAAGGCCGAAGAATCCTACTTCGGAAAGCGTTGTCCGGTCTACTGAGAATGAGGCCACACTATCTTTCTGGTACCATCCTGAACCTTCCGTGTTCCCAATAGGACTTCTGACTTCAAGGTAGTACTCAGTATTGTATCGTCCAATGAGTGTGATAGGACCGTTCACGATTATGCTTGATGGCTCAGTAGTGAGTTTCTGTGAGTTCAGATACCATCCGTCGAAGACTGTCCTTGTTCCTGGACTTGTCTCAGTTAGGTCTGGGCCTGTGCGTTGGGCCATGAGAGTGGTATTTGCGGGATACCAACCGCTCGGCGACGTGTGGAACATGGTGTCCGGTTCCAACGTGAAGGTGACCAGGTACTCAACAGTGTAGCCAAATATGAGTGATACCTCGGCTGAAACATCTGTTCTGTTGTCGTTGCACACGTACCTTACACCAGCCGGTCCAGCAATAGTGTTACTGACAGAGACAGTGTGAGCCGTGCCTTTGTCGAATATGATCCTCTCCTCTGTGTCAGGGGACACTGACTTGTAGACTTGTCCGTCAACGGTGATTGTGTACGTCAGTGTGTTCGGGAGACCTGAGGCATTTATTGTCACGGCGTAGACCGATGTCGGAGCGCCCTGAAAAACGACGATCAGCCCCGGTTTCCATTCCTCATGCTGCCCGACTGGATACTCCCTCGACCAGAATCCTGAGGAAGCGTCCCTCACGCGTTCCTCCTTGGCGACCTTGATCATGGTGCCGTAGTTG
>JALHTB010000099.1 GCA_022865625.1 Candidatus Bathyarchaeota archaeon | reverse complement strand
AGCAGTCCTCGTGCCAGCATCCAAGTTAGTCGGGAAGATTCCGAGAACATGGAGAAACGTAACAACCCTAGGGGGCATACGGGGGGCTGTATCTGCCGCTTTGGCTTTGGCGTTACCGGAGTTTCCATTCAAGAACGTAATCGTGGCGATTACGTTCGGAGTCATACTGCTCTCGTTGTTGTTGCAAACTCAGCTTCTCTCATACTACGCGAAGAAGGTGCTCCGATAGGCCGTCCAGATTGACAGCATTAGAATTGCGTCCAACATGCACGGAGCAAGTGTGCGGTATTCCGCGGTCGACGCGCAGATAGATGCAAACCATAAATGAACTGGTTCTGATAGGTAGATTGGCGGATGGTTGACGCATGAGTGATGATGTCCGGGTTGAAGATGCCACGACGGCGGAGTTTGCGGCTAGACGTTATCTTGAGTCGCAGCACCCGGGCAAGGCGATCCAAGTCAAGTTCAGCAAGATCTGGTTCGTTGGCGGAAAAGGTAGGGATGTCTGGGAGGTTGAAGGCATCCTGACGATGAGGAGGGCAGGCGTCATGAAGGAACGGAAGTCATTTCGTTTCCAGATTGACGCAGAGACGGGCGGCGTGATAGGTTTCGAAACTGTACGAAAAGAGTAGTTTGCTATCTGTGCATCTTTCTGCGAGTGAGCAGGAAAGCTGCCAATGCGATCACAGTGATCATCGCAGCTAGCAGGATCATCCAAGTTGATTCTGGTCCGCTTCCTAGGATTATTGGGATAGGACCTACCAGTATTATTGCGCCTCCACTCGTGGAGCCGCGGCCTTGAGTGAAGGAAGCAATCATCATCAGAATCATACCGATGAACACCATTGCGAAACTGGCGAAGAGTATCCACGAGAGGCCTATCTGAGACACACTTGTGACTTCTGGTCCTTCTAAGTGAGCGTTCGGTCCGCAGCTTGCGCAGAGCCACTGTTCCTGTCGGAAGTCTTGCACGCAGACTCGCTTACCACATCTCTTGCAGACGAAGCGTGCTTCCTGGGTTCCGCAGATGTCACAACGTTGAGACATGCCTCTACCTCCACACCGTCTGAAGAAACGTGAAAAGCAACGCTGCAGCCATCAGGATGATGGCGAGCAGGATCAGAGTTCGAGTGGATTCCTTGTCTGTTCCGAAGACTATCGGCAACGGCCCTATCATAATCACTCCTCCGCCACGCGTCGGCCCGGAGCCTCTTGCGGATCTCAGAACAGCAACGATGACTGCCAATATTCCAATCGCAAATCCAGCAAGAACAAGTAGCAGCCCAATGTTGAAGACGACGTTATCCGTCAAGCCGCATTCATGCTTGACAGTTCTGGGACATGATATAGGCTTTCCTCGAATCGACGAATCCCATTTCTTCTTCTCGTCCGGATGTTGGCATTCGCTTGCGTATACCGAAATATCCTGTCTGTCGTTTTCCTGAGAATTCTTAAGTCAGGTGAATGATTTCAGGCGCGACCTGCGGGCGAGAGAATTGGGGAGAGTCAAAGACGGCTGGCAGCATTTCGCAGAACATGCCAATGAACTAGCGGATGTGAAGCAAATGGTTAGTGGATGGGATAGAGTCGTGCAATTCAACCTCAGCGGAGAAACCCCATTCTACCTCACCTTCTCCGAGGGGACGATAACCCTCTCTGACGGCCTCCATGACAAGCCGGATCTCACACTGAACGGAACTGAGGACGTCTTCTACCGCTTGATGACGGGCGAGCTTGACCGAATAAAGGCGTTCATGCTTGGACAGTTCAAGTTTGAAGGACAACTCAAGGATGCAGCCAAGTTTGCCGACATAGGGGAAGCAGTCAGAAAGTCAGTCAGGTTTCCGCCGTAGCATTCTCGAAGAGCAAGTCTTGTTGTGATGTCAAGCGACAGCTATTCGATGATCTCCCAAGACGCCTGATACTTGTCCAACTCTGACAGACTGTACTCGTCAAGTGGATGTTCGCGTTCCGGAATCTCCACAGACTTCGGCTCGCCGCACAATTCTGTCGAGAAGTATCTCTGCCCGGTGTCATTGATCATTGTCACGATCGTGCGGAGTTTCGGGTGCTTCCGCGCGATCTTCACCGAAGCTGCAACATTGCATCCGGAAGAGATACCGCAGAATATGCCTTCAGTGGTTGAAAGACGGCGCGCCATGTTGAGGGCTTCTTCCGAGGTGGTCGTCACAATGCCTGTCAATTGTTTGAGATGCAAGTTTCGTGGGACGAAGCCGTCGCCTATTCCCTCGATCTTGTGGGTTCCCCATCTCCGCTTTGAGAGAATTGGCGCCTCAGCAGGTTCAACAGCGTACAGGAGCCCTCTCGGGTTCTTCTTGCGAAGGAACTTGCCGACGCCTGTAAGTGTGCCACCTGTTCCTTGGGAGGCTACAAAACAGTCCACTTTACCCTTTGTTTGTTCCCAAATCTCGGGCCCAGTTGTCTTGTAATGAGCGTTGATGTTGTCCAAGTTCGCGAACTGTCCGGGTTCCCAATACTTGCCTGGGTTGTCTCGCTTCAACTCCTCAATCTTCTTGATACTGAGATCAACATCGCTCTCGGCTCCTGGCGTATTGATTATTCTTGCGCCGTACGCTCGAATCAGCTTCATCCGTTCTTGGCTCATACCTGACGGAAGAACGATCGTTGCCGGGTAGCCGAGCAACTTTGCAACGAATGCGCATGCGATGCCTGCGTTCCCTGTTGACGCCTCAAGAATCTCCATACCAGGTTTGAGGTCGCTTCTCTTGATTGCGCGTGTGATCATCTCATGGTAGATTCTGTCCTTCAGGCTGCCTGTAGGGTTCATGTACTCAAGTTTCGCGAGGATCTTGGTCGAGATCCCCTCTTCTCGACGGATCTTTCGGAGCTCTACAAGTGGCGTCCTTCCTATGCAACCGAATACGCTGTCTTGCACGGATTTTATGCGGCCCCATTCAATTGGCATCTCTCGAAACCGATGAGACGATGCTTCAACTTGATTCATTAGTCTATTGATACGCGAGCAGTGCAAATGAAAGACTGGGAATCTGAGTGCGATCACGCCGATTGTTTAGTAAACGTCGTAGACTGCGATCTCCCAATAGACGAGAAACGTTGGGTTGGAGGAGAACCATGGCCCTTCGAGAAATATCTCAATCTCCAGACCCATCTGGGCCTTGCCCAGCAAGTCAACAGGCACATGTTCCAGTGAAGTATAGAGCGTCTTACTGTAGTCGTTGCGAAAGTCCCACTGTGTACGGTTCATCACCTTCTGTGGATACATTCCGAATATGCGTACTTCGCTCGTTTCGCCAAGTCGCCTTGGGGGGACATAGTAGCCAATAATCCGCGCAACCTCGATTGTGGCGTCTATCTGCTGATTAGCCCGCATTCTGAGGACGATCTTGAGTTGGTTTCCTTTCGCGAGGAACTGTTGGGAGCGGAGATAATTGACGGGTTTCGCCTCGGTCAGTGTTCCGCTCACTGTGAGCAGGTGT
>JALHTB010000098.1 GCA_022865625.1 Candidatus Bathyarchaeota archaeon | reverse complement strand
TTTCTGCCAAGGCTAACTTGCAGTTCGCCCCTGAAGGTTCTTACCCGTCCATTATTGATCTGAACTGTGTCTCCGATCGAGACTCTGTCTATTTCGGTGTTCCAGAGTGCCATCCTCATGGACCCGGTGCCATCAGAGATTGTTGCAGTCGAAAGAGTGAGAGCATCGCCGAACCTTGAGAAGACGTACCTCGGGATTGATTTCCCAACGACCTTTGCTTTCACATTGACCCGTCTGACCCTGGCATCTATGTCTTTGATTTGCAGGTCGCTCGTTTCCAATGTTTCCATTCTGCTAGCTGGAGTGAATTCGATGAATGGGAAACTTGCGGGGTCCACTTCCGGTAGATACTTCAACAGGTTCTGGCTGAGGTGTAGCTGCGCGATCACCTTTTGATCTTGCGTTACGAGAAAGACACAGTTGTCCTTTGTCTTCCGGCGGAGTTGGATCGATATGTCATCGTGCGACGATTTTTCATGAGTCCACGCGTGTGGAAAACACATGAGAAATTTGTGTGTGTCGAGTCCGTATTTCTTTGAGAGCCAGATCAAATACCAGACACGACTCATTTCTGCCATGGATTGCCGTTGGCCACGTGGTCTCCCTCGACCGCAGTGCACCATGCCTCTTGGCAGGCCTTTCAACAAGATCGTTACATGTTGGGTTGTCCTGCTCTTTAAGGCCCCTACGCACATGTGGACAAGTGTACATCCCCTAACAAGCTGACAACAACAGCAAGGCTACTGCTGACCATGACCCGGGAAGGCGACCAACAGCAACCCGGTCAGACTACGCTGAAACTACTCCTGACGTTACTAGGGAAGACCCTACTTCTTCTTCCACTCTCCGTCTGTCATGACTGTTGCTTTGATCGTTTTCCATCCAAGTTGTTTTGCCGCCAGATACCTAGCTAAGCCATCTCGGATTTGTGTGAGCGTGGGGTCGAGAACGATAGGTTCCTTCTGACCCTCCTCGTCAAGCTTCTTCGCCATCTCATTGACCTTGTCAGGGTCATACCGATTCAGGAGTTGCTGAGTCTGCAGGCCAGGCTTGATGTTTTGAAGCGGAACGTCATATGTCCTCATAGCCTACCCCTCCAAAGCGAAATGGATCACCCTATCCATATGAGGATTTCATCGGGTTCCGTATATCTCAGGCTTGCGGGATTCCTCCCCCTAACGCGTCGTCCGTCGTTTCTTGTGTGTGAGAGTGGGTAGGCTGGTGCGCGACGACGACGAAAATACGCTCCTCCTATGAGGGTTCAAATTCGAATGCCCGCACCAAATGACCTACCTTGATGCGCACACACACAAAATCAAACGACGACGATTCAAACCTGAGACCTATGAGGCTCTCTGGTGGCTCTTGTACATGTAGAAGCCTTTCTTGCGGCTTGAGCCGGGGCCAAAATAAGGCGGTGTGGTGGCCTTATGATTTGCGTGTGCACCAGCCCAACCCAATCGAAAGAGTCATCTCAACGTTTCCGTCTTGGGGAAAGATGTTTCACCTCCGGTGCAGCCGGTCAGGAAATGATGAATGAGAACAGAGTGAAAGTGGTCGCTTGCATTCTGGCCTACAACGAAGAGAAGACAATCGAGAGAGTCCTCCTAGGCACCCTCCCGCATGTGGATGAAATAGTCGTGGTCGACGATGGCAGCAAGGATCAAACCGGCCTTATTGCGAGAAGACTTGGGGCACTTGTGATCGTCCACAGCAAGAACCTCGGAAAGGGCGTTGCTATCAGGGACGGCCTTGGCTGGGCGAAAGACAACAATGTCGACATTCTTGTTGCGCTCGATGCTGACGGACAGCATGATCCCGACGACATTCCTGAATTGATCGGTCCATTGCAGGCTGGCGAGGCGGATATTGCAATTGGATCCAGGATTAAGGGAAGACGAGGTCCCGCTTCTATGGATCCCATAACGCTTGCATCGAATCGAGTCGTTTCCCGTATGCTCTCGCTGAGGTATGGAGGACACTTCACCGATCTTCAGTCAGGCTATAGGGCGTTCGATCGAAACGCGATTGCGATCCTATTTTCGCGTCTTTGCTCTACACGATTTGAGATTGAACTGGAGGTTTTCTCCAAGGCGAAATCATACGGGCTTGCACTCAAGGAAGTGCCAGTGCGCTATCACGAAAGGATTGGACGTACAAAGTTCGGCCTCTGTCAGAGGCTGAGAAGCCTGTATTTCGCCTTCAAGTATGTCCTGTCATTGCGTCCGCCAAAATAGGCCCATTAGCATCGGGAGTCAATATGTGTGCGCACCAGC
>JALHTB010000097.1 GCA_022865625.1 Candidatus Bathyarchaeota archaeon | reverse complement strand
TACACGAACCAGAGGTTCCTCTTCTGGGACGAGACTGAGAAGAGAATTGTAGACGTTTTGCCAAGAGACCCTGCCGAGATACCTCCGATCTTCCATCCCGCTTTCGTTTCTGCGGGCGATTCGTACCTTGAGGAGAACGACATAGTCGTCGGCGTCGTGGTCAACGGAGAGCCGAAGGCATATCCCATCATAGTGCTTGACAGACACGAGGTTGTGGACGACGTCATCGGAAACGTTCCCGTCGTCGTCTCTTTCTGTCCGCTAACCGGTTCAGCAGTGGCCTTTCAAAGACCTGAAAATGTCTTCTACGGTGTTTCCGGGAAGCTCCTGAGAAACAACCTCGTAATGTATGACAACAAGACGGGAAGCCTCTGGAGCCAGATCATGATGAGAGCTGTGCAAGGACCCCTGAAGGGAGAACCCCTGAAGGTTCTCCCCTCCCACCTGATGGAGTGGACTAGCTGGGTGACCCTCTTCCCGAACACGAAGCTTCTGGCGCTCCCGACAACTTTCAAAGCATCAGAATACATCCAGAACAGATTCACAAGCTATCGCAACTCCTCGGATCCAGGCATTTTCCCGGTAGAGAGACTTAGCGACGCTGTCCCCTTCAAAGAGTACGTTCTCGGTGTACGACTAGATGGAGCAACGAAGGCCTACCCATTCAGCGTCCTTAGCAGACAGTCACTCTTGGTGGACCGTCTCAAGAATGAGAAGGTCATTGTGACATTCTGCGGCGGCTCAGCCCAGGCCTTCAAGGCAGACCACCATGAATTCCAGCCCCAATCGAACTGTCGCATGCAAGACGAAGAAGGAAACGTATGGAACACAGCAACGGGGGAGCAATTAGGTGGAGGAGAGAAACTCCAAGTACTCACCCATGTTATTGTCTACTGGTTCGCGTGGTATGATTTCAATCCGGATACGTCCTTGTATGCTGATCAGGAGGTATAGTCTTGAAATGTCCTAGGTGTGGGAGCGAGAACGCCGGGGTCGCGAGATTCTGTGGCTCGTGCGGTTCGCCCCTAGTTGTTTCGGTCCAAACGGGATCGACGCAGGGGATTGAAGGGAGACTAGCGAAGTACTTTTCGGCATCGCCAAAGCTCTTGAAATTGCTGCCTTTCTCAAGCAAGATCTCCGGGCTACTCGACCTAGATCTCATAAGAACCATCAATCCAATTGTGTTGTTTGTACCTGTTGCCTTCACCTTTCTCCTCGGCTTGAGTCCCAGCGCATTCGGCCACATAGAGAATTCACCCTTCCTGTTTCAGGCTCTCCCGATAATCTCCGTGTTCAACCCGTTCCTCGGGTATCTCTCAGCCATAGCCTTCGCCGTAGGCGACATCATTCAGAAACTGCTCTATGATGACGTATACTACGGGGGCAGCCCGACTGTCGTCGACTATGTAGGTGCAAGAATTGGCTTTATGATCTCATACAGTTCGGTCGTGACTTTCGGTGTTCTTCCAGGAGTATTGGCGAGGGTATTCAGAAACTTCATGACAAGAAGACAGATGCAAGGACGGCCTCTCGACGGGGGCACCGCGACAACCATAGCAAGCATAATCCCGTTTGTTCTTGGCGGAGCGATAGGGGCAGCAATCTCCGGCGTGGCTGCGATAGGATTGGAGATGCCCTCATTCTATATGAGGCAGTCCCCCGACGTATCATGCGCCAACGTGATGGTCAACACCAACATCCAGAACACCATACCGACATCCGCAGCCTCAGGTTTCGTCGGCGGAATAGTGGGGCCGATAGCGAGTTCAACAATCCCAAAGATCTTCCCGCCAACAACTGGACAGGCTGGACAGACAAGCGGGATAGACAGACTTCCGGAGAAGCTTGATTGGAAGAACTTCGGCAAAGGTTTCAGGTTCCCCGGGGTGAGAGCTCTAGGGGATAGCGGAGGTCCGACCGTGAAGGGTGTGAGTGATGCGGGCGCGGACTTGTCCTATACGCGTTCTCCGGCGACTGAACAGGTGGACACAGGTCCCATTCAAGTGCCTGTCGAGAGGGTTGTGAGCCCAACCGAACAGCAGCCGTCAGGAATACCAGAGACTCCGACTGGCCCTACCACGTTGGACAGAGTAAGCACAGGAATCAAGGCCACTGAAGATGCCACCGAGACGGTCAAAGAAGCATCGGACAAGGCTGGAGAAGTTGTGGACGCACTGAAACGAATAGGCTTGATATCGCCTGAGACTGTCGAGAAGATAGGACAACTCAAGACGGGCGTCGAAAAGGCGATCGACGCGGTCAACAGGATACCATGGGCCAAAGCAAAGGCTGGTGTTGATTTCTGGAACGAGTGGAACAAGGCAACGGCGGAGGTCAAGAAGACGTATGATGTCGACTCAAAACGGGCTAGCAACATAGGATTCTGGGATACAGTGGTTAATTGGACAGCAGATTTCACTCAAGACAAGGTCACCACAATATCCGATGGTGTGAAGAAAGGTGCTAAAGATTTGCGCGATCTTGGCGTGATAAAAGACGAGACCTATCAACAGGTAGAGGGGACATGCAATTCCGCCAAGGAAATCGTGCCAGAAACTAAGAAAGAAATCTACGACAAGGTCAAGGATAAAGTGGTTCCGAAGAAGGGCGAGCCCGCGGGACACGCGAAGGGATATGGAGCGGACTCTGATAAAATGATGGATAGTGTGTTCGGACGCCAAGACGGCGGCCCTCCTCCGGGATCGAAATGGGACATAATAAAGGACGAATGGGTGTTACCAGACGAACACGGCGTATACAAGATACGTACAGGAATTAGGAAACCTCCTCAATGATTGACACAGAGGTAGCGATCGGTGTCAGACTCCGCAAGAAGAGCGCACGATGAGTTCAGACTCTGCGACGGACTCTTCTCTGCTTTCAACGAGCAGAAGACGATCGCGGAGAAGCGGAAGGTTCAGTCCGAGAGGCTCACCCACGCTGCGAACGCAGCAGCGTTGTTCCACGAAGCGGAAGATCCCGCCAAAGAGGCCGTCTCATACCTCCTGTCGTCAGGACTACTCCTTCAGCTCATGGAACACGAGTCAAACGATGATGAGAGAGTGAATTGCTCGCATCAGCTTCTCAGGTGTTGTGAGTCCGCCTTTGAATCCTTGAGCCACTTGGGCAGATTCGATGTCGCGGTCCGAGGGCTGGCAAAGATTGTGGAAAACCTTGCATATGCGACCACGCTTGTCGGTGAAGCTGCGAACCCCAAGCTGGGGGCCGCTCTGGACAAATATTCGAAGGCGTTGGGCGCGAACATGGCCCTGTTGCTGGAAATGGAGAGTGTCGGCCGCGATTGTCTGAGCAACTCAGCGAAGCTCGGGGTTTACTCGAAGTATGCGGTCAACTCGGACAAGGCGGGTGTGCTCCAACTGAAGAAGGACTTCGACTCCTACGCTGCGATGGCTTTCAATCTGACGGGAAACCGTCAGATACTCAAAGAGGTTGAACGAGTATCTGCCGAGACGCGGGCCCTAGAGGAAGTACGAGAGGTTCAGACGGTACAATTCTGCGAAGGATGCGGAAAACAGCTTCCTGCGGATCAACTATACTGCCCGCACTGCGGTCGCAAGCAAGAAGTTGTAGGGGTCAGTTTCTGCGAGGGCTGTGGAAAGCAGATCGCCGCAGAACTAGCGTACTGCCCCAATTGCGGACGTAGGCAAACGGCACCGTGAAGCGAAAGGCCGACAAATAATCTCGGGAAAAGGAAGGCTCTTCCCATAGTCGTCTGGACGGCCTTGTTCGTGAATCTAGGCCGTTTCTGCCTTCGGTTTCCGGAACATTTCCAGCGTCAGGTTCCGTTTCTGTCTTGCACGTTGCACAGGAAAGCAACTTAAGCGGGCTCTGCACCGAATCCGGTCCATGGTGATGGACTTGTTCTTTGAGGAGTTTCTGCTGGATGTTGTGAACCCGTTCTTGGTTCCATCAGTACTTCTTTTCGAGGCGTTGGTGGTCATCATCGAAGCTGTCATCATTTTCTTCCTGCT
>JALHTB010000096.1 GCA_022865625.1 Candidatus Bathyarchaeota archaeon | reverse complement strand
CGAGAAGCTTCTGGCATTTGCTCGAGCAAACCGAATCTCAATCATCCCGTTCGGAGGGGGAAGCAGCGTCGTCGGCGGAGTCGAGCCGATCAAGCGAAGAGGTCTCAAAGGAGCCATCACTCTAGACCTGCGCAGAATGAACAGAGTACTCGAAGTGGATTCTGTATCACTCACAGCAATCGTTGAGGCGGGCATCTCGGGACCTCAACTCGAGGATGCGCTGAACAGCAAAGGCTTCACGCTCGGCCATTTTCCTCAATCATTTCAGTTCTCGGCACTGGGAGGGTGGATAGCCACCCGGTCTGCAGGTCAGCAATCAACAAAATACGGCAAGATCGAGGACATGGTCGAATGCTTGACGCTGATTTCACCGTCAGGTAGATTGGACACAAAGGCGGTGCCAGCGTCCGCATCGGGCCCCGAGCTAAAGGAGCTTCTGATCGGATCGGAAGGGACTCTTGGAGTCATTACGAAGGCGAAAGTGCGCATACGTCGCCTGCCTGAGGTCAGAAAGTACGAGGGCCTCATGTTCAAGTCATTTCGAGACGGCATCGATGCGATCCGTGAGACAATGCAGAACGGTTTGATTCCTGAGATGATGCGACTGTCAGACCCTGACGAGACCAGGATCTCACTCATGCTCTCATCCGAACCGAGGGAATTCATCAAATCCGTCACGACAAAACTTGGACTCTGGCTGCTCAAAAGACTAGGATATCTTTCCCCTCATGCTTGCCTAATGATTCTCGCAAACGAAGGCTCTCAGGCATCGGTCAAAGCCGAGCGAAACTCCGCATTGCAGGCGTGCAAGCGCCATAGAAGCTTCGTGATCGGTTCGGGAGTCGGCGAGACTTGGGCGAAAGAAAGGTACGAGCTTCCCTACCTGCGAGACGTTCTGCTCGACCACTGCATTCTTGTTGACACTCTCGAGACCGCCACGACATGGGATAAACTGGAAACGCTTCACGGGGCGATCAAGAAAGCCATCCAAAATGCGATGTCCTCGATGGGTGTAACCGGGCTCGCTTTCTGTCACGTCTCGCATGCATATCGGGACGGCGCGTCTCTCTACTTTACTCTCGTCGCGCCGCAAGTGAAGGGGAAGGAGTTCCAGCAATGGGGAAGGATCAAGAAGGCCGCGACAGACTGCATCATGCGCAACGGCGGCACACTAAGCCACCACCACGGCATAGGAAGAGATCACGCACCCTGGATCAGGCAGGAGCTTGGCAACAATGGGCTCGAGCTTCTCAAAGCCATGAAGAGGCAGCTTGACCCTACAGGAATAATGAATCCAGGTAAACTTCTAGAGTTTGATCGCTAGAGTATAGGATTGGTGTGGGAACATGTCGCCATCTGCAGGTCGCAAGACCGCGATCATAGTCAATCTCAGATCCGCCAACGGAGAAGTGGGAAAGAACTGGACCTGGATTGACCAGGAGATACGGCGCGGGCTTAGAACAGGCTACGATGTCAGGTTCACCGAGCAACAAGGCCACGCTACCTCGCTCACAAGCGAGGCAATCAAGGACGGCTACGAGCTCATAATAGCAGTCGGCGGAGACGGAACAATCAACGAAACCGTCAACGGATTCTTTCGCAACGGCAAACCACTCAACCCTGAAGCGGCCATGGCTGTAATGTCGATCGGAACAGGCAGCGATTTCGTCAAGACGCTGGAGTTTCCCACAACTCCGTTCGAGGCCGCAGAAAGGATCAGGACGGGAAAGGTTTGGACCGTCGACTTGGGCAAGTGCACCGTTGTTGGGCTCGACGGAGCGGAGCGGTCAAGATTGTTCATCAACATCGCAGATTTTGGTTCAGGCGGAGCGGTTGTGGACAAGGTCAACAGAACAACGAAGGCCTTCGGGGGGCAAATCTCCTTCCTGTGGGGAATACTAACCACACTCCCCACATACAAGAACAAACTGACGAAATACAGAATCGATGACAGCCCGGAAGAAGAGAAGGTCCTGAACACCTTCGTGGTCGCGAACGGACGGTACTACGGCGGCGGGCTCAAGCCCGCTCCTGAGGCGCAGCTGGACGATGGTGTCTTCGATATTGTGTCAATAGGAGATATCGGCTTCCTCAAAGCAGTCTCCAGCCTAGGCAAGTTCAGAAAGGGTAGCTACCTGGGGATACCGGAGGTCTCGTTCTGGAGAGGCAAAACAGTAGTTGCAGACTCCAAGGAGACTCAGCTCGTGGAGATGGAGGGAGAAGTAGTCGGACGCCTGCCCGCGCGATTCGAGATGCTTCCCAAAGCTATGAAGATCATCGTTTAGCTTTATCTCTGCTAGACGACAATCTTGGCGAACCGTTCGTTGCAGATTTGCGATTTCTATACGATCGGTGGGCCGACCGCGAAGTGCTCTGACTTCTTCAATAGTTCCTGTGGGACGTTGTAGGATCCCATGTATTCGGGGAACTTCTTCTTGATGAAGTTGTTCCACAGGTCTTTGTCTAGGTAGAAGACTCTGGCTCCGCCTAGCTCGGTCTGGAATTCTGGATAAGGCTTGGATTTGTGAGCCCACCGTAGTCCGATGACTCGGAATCCGTTGTAGCTTTCGAAGCAAGCCTCCCAAATGTCAGCTCCAAGATATTCAAAGGCGTACTCAGCCTTGGCGTAATATAGTGCGGGCCCTGCGTCGACGCCTCTCATGAAGCTCATTGTGTGAAGACTGTAGGCGACCTTTTCGTTGAACATCCGGGCATTGGCTAAACCCGCTAACTGTCCGTCGATTATGCCTACCTGCGTGTAGGCGTCCTTGATTCTGTGCAGTTTTTGGGCAAGAATCTCGCCGTATGTCCTCACGCCGACTATGTCGTAGAAGTCTTTCGCGACGAACATGTAGGGCTTTATGGCCTCAAGTAGCTGATCGAGTTCATCATCTCTGATTGACCGTATTAGCATCTGCTGGCCGCCCCTCAGAGTGACAACCTTCGGCTTCCAAGGACGATCCTTCATGATCTGCATCTCTGGCATGCCGCATCTGAGGATCGGCTCCATGTCCTCGACCTTGACCTTGTGCTCCGGGAAAGAAACAGTCTCAGGTGGCGGATAGTAGACTGTACTCATCCTCAATACCTCGAGTCTTCTATTCAGCCCAAGCTAGTATTAATATGATAACCGAACTTTCCCAATCAGTAGCTGTTTCCGCGATCATTCGTCTTGCGTAATCGACTTGAGCAAGTTCTTTCTCTACACAACTTACGAGGAAAACCCAAGCGCACCAGTGACGATTTCCGTCTCTCGCTTCTCGAATACAATGTCGCGAACCAGACTAAGCGCCAAGATTTCACCAACTGAGATATCAATCCCTGATGTGTGCCCTCTCGGAAATAGCGATTCCAGTTCAATTACCGTCGTGCTCTCATCTCCTTCGGCGGCGGAATGAATCACACGGCGAATTTGATCATCGAGGATGAGCCGTTGCATGTAGTCCAGCAACTTCGCACTGATCCAACTTGTTCTCCCATGGAGCGTTGCGGAATCCAGGAGTATCTGTGGGCGTGCAGCTGACTGTGCAAGAGAGTTGTACATGGAAAGGAATCCTCCTAGAGTATCATCGCCCGATGGTGTGAAGCCCGATCCCAAGCCCACGATCTCGAGGGCAATTCTCTCGAATTGCTTCTTCATGTTCGACTGTCTTAGACATAGGATTCCGTCGTTGACAAATCGCCTCACGCCTGCGTGGGCAAGGCCTCGCGGATCAAGCACACTTTGGCTCGTGTCAATGATTCCTAGAATGAACGAGACGATTCGCGTGGCAGCTCCTATCCTGTCAGAATCGGGGCTCAGTTGTTTTGCGAGCCATGGTTGACGGTGATATGATGACGCGTCGCTGATGTCAATTGAGACTTCTCTGGTCTGGATCCCTTTTCCGTAAACCAGGAACTGATCCAACGGCTTGACAGCACTTTCGAGATTGGGACTCCACTCAAGGTTGATAGTGATCGGAGATTGCAGCGTGCGATTTGTGACGAAAATCAGCTGATCATCTGGAGTCTTCAAGTAGAATGAGTTTGGGAAGGTGTTCAGTACCTGCCCAACCACCTCTGCCCTTGTTCTTGAGAGTACTTGGGCTGCGAGTGAACCTATGCAGTTGGCCCGCAGAGTGATTGGCATACTTCGGCCCTTAGAGGCCGTACTTCTGCGCGTACGATTTGAGTGCTTGCTTGAAGATCTCGAGCGGGAATGAGACCATTCCTGCGCCGACCTGTCCGATTCCGGCTTCCTTGTGAGCTATTCCAGTGTTGATGGTGGGTGTGATTCCGGTTCTGACAACTTTGCGGACGTCAACTCCGACTGGTGTGCCTTGGAAGTCAATGAAGGGGATGATGAAGTACTTGTGTTTGGTTTGTGTGATCTCGTACATCCTCTGGGTGTTCTCGATGGCGTAGGCAACGGATCCGCCGACCCATGAAACGATTCCGGGCGCCGCAGCCATGGCGAATCCGCCGTAGCCGGCTGTTTCTGTGATGGAGCTGTCTCCGAGGTCGGGGTTCGCGTCCTTTTCGCTGTATCCTGGGAACCAAACACCTTTCGGCACGGGGGCCGGAGCGGTGAACCATTCGTCGTCAAGTCCGCTCACCCAGATTCCAGCGTCTGTTCCGTTTCTCGTAAGCACCGTGACGATTGTGCTGTACTTGATCTTGTGAGCGGCAAACGTCATCGCCTTACCGCTTGCCATTCCCAAGTTGAGCAAAGTGAAGTTGTTCTGGGCCATGAAGTTGAACGACTCGATCAACGTCTTCTTGTCAAGTCCAGTCTGCATCATGTAGGGTGTGATCTCACGCAGGAAGAGTGGCGTTGCAGCGTTGTAGCGATTATGGCAGTCGTCTCCCATCGTCAATGCTTGAATGATGATGGGTTTCATTGGGACACCGTCTTTCTCCTTCCGTATCTCCTTGATCGTGGCCTCGAGAGTTGTCGCGAGTGTGTCTCGCATCCAAGTCAGTCTCTGAATAACTTCGCTCGAATAGGCACCGTATCTGAGGACCTTCCCGATCCCCTCATTGAGGTTCGAGTAGGTCTTGTTGCCGTACTTACGATCATGCACCACATAGACGGGCATGTTGGGTGAGATGATCCCCGCCATCGGCCCAGCCGCATTGTGATGATGATTCGGAACGAACGTGATCTGACCCGACTTCGCGAGTCTCTCCGCCTCTGCTCCGTCGCGCGCCCACCCCTCATAGATCGAGGCGCCCATGACGGCTCCCTTCATCGGGCCGCTCATCATATCCCATTCTATGGGAGGTCCCGCGTGTAGGAGCATTTTCTCCTTCATGCCGGGGATGACTTTGCGAGCGAGTCCCATGTCAACCCAGACAGGGTCAGACTCCATCATCCTCTCTACGGCTTGCTGGTTGGCTTTCTCAATCTCATCCTTAATCTGGCTAGGATTCCGCGAAGTCACGAAATGTCGCCTGCTCGTTCAACCTTGAACAGAGTATAAGAGAATTTTGAAATGCTTAACTTGTCCTCGCAGATAGTGAGCGCGGGCGCAAGCGATTGAGTATAGTGCGCAATCTAGTGAAGAGGAACTTTCACAGAGACTCTGTCCAACTTCTTCACCTCTCTGAGGAGGCGAAGAAGATTGACGGCATCACAGACGCCGCCGTCGTTATGGGGACGACGACGAACAAGGAGATTCTGCAGAAACTCGGTCTTCTCACGGATGAAGGTAAAGCGGCCTCAGAGAGTGACATGATACTCGCCGTGATGGCTGACTCTCAGCCGCTCATAGAGAAAGGCCTACAGAAGATCGAAGACATGGTACTCAAACCTCCTCCCGCCAAGGGCAGGAGTTACTTCAGCCTCGAGGCCGCCCTGCAAGCAGTCCCAGATGCCAATCTTGCCGTTGTCTCTATCCCCGGCGAGCACGCAAGAGAAATCGTACTGAAGCTACTCGACAAGGGCATCAGTGTACATCTGTTCAGCGATCACGTCCCGCCCGAGCACGAGCTCGAACTGAAACAGTACGCGAAAGAGAGAGGGCTGCTCGTAATGGGCCCCGGAGCAGGAACCTCCGTCATCGGCGGCAAGGCTATCGCGTTTGCCAATGCTGTGAAGAAAGGTAAGATAGGGGTCGTCGGAGCAGCCGGAACAGGGCTCCAGGAGGTAACAGTCCTACTCAGCGAGGCTGGCCTAGGAGTTTCCGAAGGCTTGGGAACCGGAGGAGGAGACATCAAAGCGAAGATGGGCGGCATAATGATGCTCCAGTCCATCGACGCACTAGAACAGGACCCTGGAAGCAGCACCGTGGTTGTGGTGTCGAAACCGCCGGACACCGACGTGAAGAAGAAGATCATCGACCATATCGTCAACAGGACCAAGAAGCAGTATGTGACCTGCTTCATAGGTCCCGAAAGCTACGCGATGCCAGCAAGCACGCGAGGACGGGTCAGAGCGACAAAGACACTCCACGCGGCAGTCATGGAAGCGATTCAGGCAACAGAACCAGGCCGTTACGCAGAAATCGCCAAGCCCTTCTCCATGTCCCAGAACGACTTGATGGCTCTCGCGAGCAAGATCTCCAAAGGACTGAATGATAAGCAGAAGTACATCAGAGGGCTTTACACAGGTGGAACATTCGCTTACGAAACGCTCGTCATACTCGGACGCATGATTGGCGACGTGTACTCCAATGCCCCTATCGATGCCAGGCTGAAACTGGCCAATTCCTACCAGAGCGTAAAGAACTCGATCGTTGACCTGGGCGAAGAGGAATTCACCGTCGGCAGAGCTCATCCAATGATAGACCCCACAATCCGCAAGATGAGGATAGTCGAAGAGGCAAAGGATCCGGAAGTTGCTGTCATCATAATGGACTTCATGCTCGGCTACGGATCGCATTCTGACCCTGCAGGAGCGATGCTTGGCGCAATCACAGATGCAAGGAGGATAGCAGAAAAAGACGGCAGAGTACTGCCGATCCTAGCACACGTATGCGGAACGGAACAGGATCCGCAGCCCCTATCGGAGCAGATCGGAAAGCTGCGAGGTGCCGGAATCGAGGTGCTGCCTACAAACGCGCTCATGGCGATCGCAAGCGCACTAGTTGCCCGAAAAGGAAAGATCGACCGCCCGATCATGGAGGATGTGTACAACACTTACCTGAAAGGATTCTAGCAGGAGGGAATGATTTGGTCGACAAGATCTTGAAGCTCTTCTCTTCGGAGCTCAAAGTCATCAATATCGGGCTCGAGCTCTTCAACGACGCTTTGAAAGCCCAAGGCGTCAACTCCGTTCAAGTCTCATGGCAACCGCCTCCAAAGCTGGAGAAAGAGTACGAGGACATACTCTCCAAGATACTCTAGCTCCGCCTAGAAGGCAGCCCGCAGGAAAGGAGTCGGTATCGTCAACTAGTATTCTTCATGGCCGAGCATGCTCGAAGGACATCAATGTTTCAGTGTAAAACAGCTATATACCGTGACACATGCACGATGGGAAGACCCAACATGACTGATCAGAAGCCCGAAGTCAAAGTGCACATAATCCATCCCACACACGCAATGCTCGTGGGCTCAGACTCGAAGCTGCCCCGCGGAAGCAAGAAGACTTCCTGAGAAATGCTGCCTCTCACCCGCAAGCCAGTAAGTGAGCTCTAGGAAACCCCCGGATCGGGGGCCATTCGTTCATCTGCAGGGAATTGGCTCTTCAGTGTCTGGCCCGTTTTCCCTGATTGTTCTGTTTGGCATACTCGAGTATGGCTTCTATGATCTGCTTGTATGTCCCGCAGCGGCAGATGTGCCCGCTCAGGTAGTCTCTGATCTCGCTCTCGGTCGGGTCGGGATTGACTGAGAGTAGATAGTGCGCAGTCAGCACGAACGAGGGTGTGCAGAATCCACACTGCATCGCCGCTTTCTCAACGAAGATCTTCTGCAAAGGAGAAAGCTGTCCTTCTGGTGCTAATCCCTCTGCTGTCTCCACTTCTCTGCCGTCTGCCTCCACCGCCAACACTAGACACGACTTTACAGGCTTCCCGTCGAGGAGAACCGTGCACAGACCGCATTCCCCTCTCCAGCACCCGGCCTTCACGCTCTTGACGCCGACTTTGTCGCGTATGACATCTAGGAGCAGCTCGTTGTCTTTGATTGTGACCTTGCGGTCCACACCATTTACCTTGATGCTGATCACTTGTGTCATTTTGCTCAGCTCCCGAGCAACCTCCGAAAGGCCTTAACTGCGAGCACTTCCAGCATGTGTGATCGGTACTCTGCCTTCGCAAGAACATCTGTCATCGGTTCCGCGCTTTTCTTGATCGACTCGATCGCTTCGTCTATCAGCTTCGGAACAGGAGTCTTGCGCTTGAATATGTCCTCGACTTCGTGGACTCTCTTTGGGATCGGGGCGATTGCACCATAGGCGAACCTTACGGTTCGCGTTTCGGCCCGTGAAGGATTCGCGCACAGCGCGGCTACACTCACGATGCTGAACTCGCTGCTCGAAGTGTGTTTCAGGAAGAGACTCTTCGAGTTCTCAGGAGGAGGCTTCAGATGAACCGCAGCTACGAGTTCATTGGGTTCCAGTGCATTCTCTGCTACACCTTTGATGAACTCGTTCATTGGGATACGTCTTGTGCCTTTCACGCTCGCGGCTTCGACTTCTGTGTCAAAGATCAGCAACGGTGTCGGGCCGTCAACGTATGGGAGTGCTTCGCAGATGTCTCCTATGATCGTTGATCGGTTCCTGAGAAGTGGATCGCTCAGAAGAGAGACACAATCATGAAGCGCCTTGTACTTCTCCTTGATCGGCGCAAAATCGAGAAGTTGATTCATGTTCACCGCAGCGCCGATGGTCAGCCCTTTGGAACCATCATCGCGAAGTGTCTGGAGTTCCTTGATCGCTTTGATATCAACAACCCATCTCGGCTCGACAAGGCGCTCCTTCATGAAGGCGAACAGGCCAACACCACCCGCTAGGATCTCCGCCTCGTCTTTGTGTTGGTCGATGAATTGGAGTGCCTCTTGCAGCGACTTCGGCTTCACGTATTCGAAGTCGGGTAATGTCAGGTATGCTGATCCGAATGACATCTCACTCGCCTCCGCTCTCTCTCAGTTTTCGTCCTGCTTCTTCGATCAGTTCTGGTCTCTGTTCCTGTATCGCTCTCCAGACATTCTCAGGTGACATTGGAAGTTTTGTGATCTGCACGCCGATCGCGTTGTAGATTGCGTTCGCGATCGCTGGGGCAACTGCGACCATGACAAGTTCGCCAAGGCCTCGGGCACCGTGTGGCGCGTTGCTCTGAGGTGTCTCCAGGATGATCTCCTGTATCTTGTGCGGCATCTCTTTGGCTCTCATTATCCTGTAGTTGGAAAGATTGGGGTTCACCACCCAACCCTGCTCGTCGAAGACGATCTGTTCGTAAAGCGCGACGCTCTGCCCCATTACCCAGCCCCCGTCTATCTGTCCGTTCACTAGAAGTGGATTGATGGCCTTGCCAACATCGAAAGCCTGAGCCGCATTGATAATCTCGATCTCACCAGTCAAGACATCGACTTCTATCTCGACGCCTGCTCCGCCGAAAGTGTGGAATATTGTTGGGACTCCTTGGCCTGTGTCCGGGTCAAGGTAGGTCGTCAACGGTGACATGAATTTCCCTCGACCAATTATCGGCCCGCCGATCGACCTTCCATCCGGATATGTGTAGCCGAACACGACCTCAGAGAGTGGGAGCCTGTGCCATGGTGCACCTTTGATGAAGACCTGCTCGTTCGCGATCTCAAGCTCCTCAGGCTTGACCTTCAAGACTTGTGAAGCAACATCTTTGATCTGTGCTTTGGCGTCTCGGAGAGCATCCATCACCGCTATTCCGTCAGTGAATAGTCCGCGACTACCGACAGTCTGCCAAGTGTAGGCTGACAAGTCAGTGCTTCGAACAAGTCCAACTCGGACCTTGTCTACCGGTATTCCCAACTCGTCAGCTACGATCTGACTGAGGCTTGTCGGTGTTCCTTGGCCAAAAGAGGCTGTTCCAATGTTCAGGTCGACGGAGACATCCTCGTTGAACTTTATGATTGCAGAGGCAGCGGCGTTCGGCGGCTGTGCAGGCCCTTTGATGCACAATGCGAGACCTTTGCCTCTATACCTACCTGGGCGTTTCGCCTTCTCGGAAGGCTTCCCCCAGCCGATTGCCTGAGCGACAGATTTCGCAAGTGCGACAGGGTCACCTGTATCCTCTCGCAGCCGCTCACCAGTTCCAGTCTCCGACTCTCCAGGTTTGAGTAGGTTTCTCAGCCTGAGTTCGAGTGGATCGATCTTCAGCTTCACGGCGGCCATGTCCATGATTCTCTCAAGCGCCCAGTGGCTCTCTGGGTAGCCGAACCCGCGCATAGCGCTCGTCGCGCCTTTGTTTGTGTACACTGCGAGTGACTCGCAGAAGATGTTGGGCACTTCGTAGCATCCTTCGGACGAATATCCGGCGGCTCGGCAGACGTTCACTGTGTAATCTGCATAGCCACCAGCATCCATGACGAAACGAGTCTTGTACGCCACCATCTTTCCATCTTTCTTGAATCCCGCCTTGACCGACGCATGGAAGCCTTCCCTAACGGGTGCTGAGGAGAACTGCTCTTTTCTCGAAAGTACAAGCTTGACCGGTCTGAAACCGGCTCTTTTCGAGAGAAGTGCTACAAGCGGCTCCCAGCCGATTCCGACCTTGCCGCCGAATCCTCCTCCGCATAGGGGCGCCTTGACTACTATCTTGTCGATCGGTATCCCAAGTGACAACGCCATCAGGTAACGTGTCGAGAAAGGTGACTGTGTGCTCGTCCAGATCTCAATAGTTCCGTCCTTCTTGTAGTGAGCGACTACAGATTGGAGTTCCATGAATCCGTGGCTGACGTGAGGGATATCGAATTCGCCTTCAACTACGACTTCAGATTCTTTGAGGCCTCGCTCAACGTCGCCTCTTACCAGCTTGAACTGATTCGCGATGTTTGTACCTGGGATGGG
>JALHTB010000095.1 GCA_022865625.1 Candidatus Bathyarchaeota archaeon | reverse complement strand
CGAGATTTAACTGACAATTCGCGACTATGCGAGATGGGTGATATTGAATCGTCCTAGGATCGTAGAGCGAGGAAGAATCAGTTCGAATCAAATAACACCAAAAGGCGTTGAGGCGCTGAATATTGCTAGCTTTGAAGAGAAGAGAAATAGCAGGATTTGGCAATACAAGTTGGATCGGGAGTACGGTGGGTATCGTTCCACCGCTAGCAGGGTAGTACATGCACTTGTTAAGGCAGGGTATTTGGAGAAGGAGGGCGACACTGCACCTCGCATGAGATCCAACTTTAGACTAACGGAAAAAGGGAAAGACGTCAACTCGGAGTGTTGGATTGCGAGCCAAGGAATGACGATTCCCAGTTCAATGACAAACCTTGGTGGTGGGAGACTCGTACTTGGAATGAGTAATCTGTCCTTTGGAATGCCACCAGGAGCATACATCTCAGCGCCTGATGTTCCGAGAAAGTTGCGTGTTGAATCAATAGAAGGCAGTCCAGTCGTTTCGAGCAAAGTCAGGCAGTGTTCGCATTGCGGGAAAATCCACTCGATTGAGACTCCATGTCATAATTTTGACTTCGTCCACATGTGAGGACTGAGTTCTGGGCTTTAAACAGAGAAAACCTTGGGTTCCTTCCTTCCGAGTACTCATGGACGGCTGAGAGTCAGCTCGGAAAGATAGTGTATACACTATCTCCGCAAACCCCCTCCCACCCCCCGGTTCTGGCACAGTGTTAACTTAGCGAGTGGTGAACATGCCGCGCTTTTTCGTCAGGGCATTTAAGCATGGTCGGCAGAGGTTCTGTCAAGTTGCCGTCGGCTCCTTGTGCCTGTCAACTTTCGTCGGGTGGCGGGTTGTGACCTCAGGGCAAGTCAGTTATACGTCGCCCGCAAGTGCAGTACATGACAGCGCCGCGACTAGCGATTTTTGTTGACGGTGCTAACATCGATAGGGCATCCAAGGATATGGGCATCAGAATCAACTATCGTCGTCTTAAGGCATTTCTCGCAGGAAATCGAGTGGTCGTTCTTGCAAACTACTACAATAGCAAGTCGAGTGAACTCGGTGAACTCGCCTTCTATTCAAGATTGCAAATTCTTGGCTACAAACTTGTTCTTGGTCCGAAGAAAGTTCAAGATCATCCTCAGAGAGAGGTTGATGTCCAAATTGCGGTTGACATGGTCAGTGGAGCCTACACCGATTTGTTCGATATTGCACTTCTGGCGAGTGGAGATGGAGATTTTGCCCCTGCCGTCAGAAAACTCAGGTCCTTGAACAAAAGCGTCGAGGTCGCTTCTTTTAGAAAGCAATTATCGATGTCGCTGACGACTACGGCAAGTAGGGTTATAGATTTGACCAGTAGCATCAGACAGTTCAAGAATTAGTGTAGGGGTTTAGCGGCAGATGGGCCGAGCCCATCAGAGTGTCTTACGACACCGAGGCACTCCGGCCTGCCGCTAAACGTTGGATATGCGATTGTGCTAGTGCAGCTAAAAATCTTTTCATTCGTTTATAAGCCGTCTCGGGCACGTCTTGCTCGCGTTCTGGATGAGTGTTAGCCACTTGTTCTCGCCTTCGACTTGGATGCCCGCAAGCTCTGACGGTGTACGCCCATCTAGTCCCTCGTGTGGTCGAACGTAGTTGTGGAAGATCTGCATACCTGTAAGGATTGGTGTGTCATCTTTCTTGAGCGAGCGCATGACCTTTTCTCGGTCTCTGATCTCCCCGTTGAGCCGTTCCATCTTGTTGTTATTGTGGTTACCTGCAAGCGTGATGTTGCGGATATGAACAGTCGTATCAACGAGCTTGACGGTTCTGAACTCCTTCATCCACGCCTCATGATACGAGCGTAGGCCGTCAGTTATCAGAATGTCGGGTTTCTTTCCCGTTCTCTCCTTGGCGATTTGGAATAGATGTCTCGCATCATGTGACTCTTTCGTGTTCGCAACTTCCTGCGCTATCCAGAACCGTGTCTCGTTGTCCATCATCGCAAAGACATACTTCATGTCGCCTTTGATCTTCACATAGAGTTCGTCTGCTCGCCATGTGTCTGAGACTTGGGGAGTGATCTTGTCCAGATATTTCTCCATCAAGCCCGTGTACTTCTGTATCCAATTATAGACGGTCTGGTGACTGACTTGGACTCCCATCAGTCGGAGAGAGCGAGCCGTATTCCGTAGGCTCTCGCCAGAGAAGTAGAGTTGCATGGCGGTCGTGATGCCTTGAGGATTGTGCTTCATGCGTTCAAAGCCTAGGTTGACTGTGAAGTATCGGTGACATGACTTGCAGTTGAAAACCTGAATGTCGCCTGACTTGTTGTGCCGTAGCCCATCTCGGATGATTTCGTTCGAACCGCAGTACAGGCACGAGTTGACTGTGAGTGGCTGGATTACGACATTCTCACGTACCTTGTCTCTCAGTCTAAGGCTGAACTCGACGGCCCAAATGTGTTTGCACTTGACCTCACGGTAGATGTGGTCAGGGCAAGAGCAACGCCAATAGTCACGGTAGCCTCTGACGACTGTGTAGAGTCCGTGTCCTGACTGTGACTTGACTTGGTAGGCCTTCTCATCCAGACGCGAGACTTGGCCCTCTAGTCTGCTGATTTCTTGGCCTCTCATCACGCGGCCCTCGTCAATCGGTCTTGGGAACGGCATATTCCAATCGCTACACATAGCTATACACATGCGGAAGGTATAAAGGTTGCGATGTGTACCTATGTGTACCGTGTCCAATTTGGCAATGCACAAAGTCATGGTAGCCATGTCAGACGACATGGTCAAAGCACTAGATCAAGAACGAAAAGCCCGAAAGCTGGAATCAGTACCCGAGACCGTAAGAGCCGTGCTAGGTGAGTACTTCAAGAGAAAAGGTGTTCCCTAGCTCAGAAATTCGATGGCTCTCAGCTTTTCATAGTACTTCTTGCAACTTTGAATGTACAACCATAGTACCGAGTTAGGTTCAAGCATCAACAGAGAGGCCCTATCCAACTCCGTGTTCCATTCATTCAGCACCTTTGCAATATTGTCTATAGTCCTATAGACGGTTTCCTTGTCAACATACCGCTTCTTCGTTTCGGCGTCAGTGTCGTTCCAAGATTCGAAATCAATGCGCTTTGGGGTTTGGAAGACGAGTTGCCGCTCTATTGCAAGCAAATCCTGCTTCACTAACGACTGAAATCCCAACTTCATGATCTGCTGTTGCCGCCACGGTTTCAAAACGTCAGTTTTCGCCTCGACCTTTGCTATCTCTTTTACAGTTTCCGGAGCAACCCCGCTCGTGTCCGTTGGTTTCAGAAAACGCTCAGGCCAAACCATTAGTTGAACTGCGATGGTGCCGACTACGCTCACAAGTATGAGAACAAGTTCTGTCGTTGATTGGATCAAATTCTCAGCACCAGACAGATGTAGAACGACTACCACTAGCACTAGGACAACTACAATGACCGTACCTAGCAGACGAAGCGTAGTAGTATGTTTCATGGGGAAATGGGGGAGTTGCTTTCGTATTTAAGACACCCCAAGAGATCGACATGTTTCTTGGCGGCAGCGTCCTTTGCCATGTCGGGGCAAGATCAGAATTGGTTCTCGACCCGACGGTTTTTGACAGGTTACTCTACCCGATAACAACTTGACAGCACCTCGGCAGAGCATCATGGCAGAGACAAGTTGCAGTGGAAACCTTATCTCATGGCTCTCGCCAGCGGGGCGTTTACGCTTATGAGTCTTCTATGGCCTGACGAGATCAAGCAGTTTGTCAACGAGTTGCTAGGCAGGTTCTTTCATCTACCGCCCTCCGAGATTGGGTATTATGCAGTTGTTGTAATGTCAACAGTGATTTTTGCCCTTTTTCTGGTCACAAGTGCCCACAGCTCTTATGAGTGGATTAGGCATGGAATGAAGACATCAGGTCTTCCGTTCCAACGCTTTGTGACTGGGCTATCTGGCAGACACGGAGACACATTTCTAGTAGGCGAAACCGTCCGATTAGAGGCACGTTTCAGGGGCGAACTGAAAAACGGCTTCTTCACATGCTTAGTCGATTCGCCTGACCACAAGATCTTGCCAGACACCAAGAAGGATTATGTGTGGTGGGTGGACTACAACACAAATGATTGGAAAGTGGATACTGGGCTCCTGCACGGGCGTGGTTCTTCTCGGTTCCTACGGTTCTTGAGGGTTCACAAATCTGTTTGGGGTCACAAGATTCCCTTCGGGTATCCGGAGGGAGAATATAGAGCGTGTGTGAAGGTCTATGATGACAAACCGAAAAGGACCCTTTTAGGGTCCAGAAAAACCAAATTCAAAGTAGTGGGTGAGAACATACTTCCGCTACGTGGCGGAGGTGGTTTCGTTGAAGCCCCTACGTTTCACTGACTCCTGCTTCTTGCCGCCTGTCTGATCAAGTCGAGCCATCGGTTCGTTCCTAGCTGTATTGGTATTGTGGCTTCTTGGGCGGGTGTGTGGTCGTCTAGTGTCATGTGTGGTCTCACGAAATTGTAGTTTTTGGTGTGAGTGAAGAGTCACTCTATTAGCCCGGTGCCTTTCTCGCTCGTTTCTTCGCATTCGTGGGTGGCCATATCCTCGAAGAGTTCAGTCGTACCACCTGGGAATGGCCGTGAGAACCTGAGGAAGCTCGACGGTGAGATCAGTGGAAGGGCGCTCCCAATCGGATCGCGCCTACAGATTGTCTTGGTGAACGAACGAAAGCCACGCTGTCTGATGGAAGGAGAACTGGGTCAATCCGAGCAAGTGCGGGAGCTGATGCGATGTATCCTGCAGGGTGGAGACCGCTAACAGCCGGAACCGTCGGGAGTGAACGGGAGTTAGAGAGGAATTGAGCAAGAAAGCACAACCCTCCGCGGTTTATAACCGATCAGCGGATCATGGTGCAGGGGGGAACGTGATGCGCGTTATCAAGACTATGAAGGTTCCAGTCCACTACGGCATCACGAGGCGTAAGCTCTCAGTTCTCGATTCGTTAACTGCACGAACCACGTACGGCGCCTGGTTATGGTCGAAATTGTCTAAGGAACATGGGCTGAAAGGCTCCTACGCAGATAGACGGCGTTTCCACGCAGACATCAAGGAACAAGCGAAACTCAGCGGCGCCATGACTCAATGTTGCTTCGATACGACGGCTTGGATGTGGTGGAGTTACCGTGAAGCACACAAGGCGTGGCGTAGAAATGCCGCAATCGCCAGAAGTGAAGGTGATGAAAAGTGGCTTCGCAAGCTTCTGCGACGGGAACCGCAAGAGCCGTTCTCGCGTGGGATGAAGGGTAAGATTCCAATATGGTTCGACAATCGAATAGGCTCGATTGAACGGTCGAAGCATCTGAAACTCTGCTCCTATGTGGCACGTGTCTCAACATTGCGGAGAGGTGAGAAGCTCACGATTCCATTGAATCCGGCAAAGTATCATCTCGACCTCTTGGAACGAGGCACAGTGAAGAGTTTTCAGCTTGTGAAGCAGAACGGCAAATATCACGTTCACGTGAAGGTAGAGTTTGAGGTTCCAGATCAACCTGTCTATACGATTCGTGGTATCGACCTTGGAGTGAAACGGTCAATAGCATCCGTGATGCTCAGGCCGAATCAGCCTCTAAGGTCAACTGACTTCGCAATCCAGACGGACGGGTTGAAGCGGGATCGATTGAACCGGTTGGAGAAGCGAGTAGCAGAACTACGGCGTGCGAAGAAGTGGGAGCCACTGAAACGCATCCGGCACAAGAGACTGCATGTCAGCGAATACTATGACCGGCTTGCGGCGAAGCAAATTGCCGCAACTTCACAGAACTGCCTCGTAGTGGTCGGCTACCCGAAGGGCATCAAATATCAGAACTTCAAGGGCAACGACAAGGCAAGACTTCGCAAAATACTCGCCCGTTGGACCTATGGGCGAGAAATCCGCTACATTCAAGAAGAATGCGCGAAACAGGGCATACGCTCTGAAACACCGGACGAACGTTGGTCCAGTCGGACATGTCACCGTTGCGGCTCACGCCATACCGAACGCATCACGCAGAGCATCTTTCACTGCTGGGACTGCGAGCTCATCTACAACGCGGACTACAACAGCGGTATCAATATCGGGTCGTGTTTCATGCCAAAGGCCACGACTCGACAGGCCACAGATGATTTGGCCTATGCTGGGGATGAACGGGCAAGAGAAATAGTAGCCTGCAAGCCCAGAAGCCCACACCCATTCATGGGTGGGAGCTAATCACAGTCTTCGCCTACGTCGAATCACCGTTAGCGCAAT
>JALHTB010000094.1 GCA_022865625.1 Candidatus Bathyarchaeota archaeon | reverse complement strand
TTCTCGGAAGCTTTTTAGCACGTGTCTTCAGTAGTCAGCGTTCGTAGATTGAGGAACGAGAGTTGAGTAAGCCAGTCGATGTCGGCTCGTTGAAGATCGGACAGTACATCATCATCGATGACGAGCCTTGCAAGATCGTGGAGTTCGAGAAGAGCAAACCCGGAATGTAGCGTGTGGAACGCTGCACGGCGAGCACGGCTCCTCGAAGGCAAGGATCGTTGCGATCGGCGTCCTCACTGGACAGAAACGCAACGTGATCAGCCCTGTCGATGGGAAACTTGAAGTCCCGATGATCGAGAAGAAGACCGGGCAGGTCCTCTCGGTCCAGCCTGACCTTGTCCAGATCATGGATATGGAGTCCTATAAGACGTTCGAGACGCCGCCACCAGCCGAAGATGATCTGAGGTCCAAGTTGGCGTCAGGTGTCGAGATCGAGTACTGGGAAATGCTCGGCAAGAAGAAGATCGTCAGGACTAAAGGCTAGCATCCGGCTGGTCCGTAAGGAACTCACTTGGCGAGGCCTCCCCATGCCCTACGTTAGACAGATGAAACTCAAACCAGGCATGAGAGTCAGCAAGATCGCAGACGAGATGCACAGATCAGGCGTATTGGGGCCTCGAAGATTCGCGGACGCCGTTCAAATCCTGACAACCATGTTCCGTGATAAGCGATACACGAACATCATGGCGATTGCGGGACCGATGGTTCCAGGCGGACTACGCGAGCTGATAAGCGATCTAGTTTCGAACCGTAGAATCCACGCGCTGACCATGACCGGCGCCAACGTAACACATGATCTTGTGGAAGCGCTTGGACACAGGCACCAGATCGGAACCGAAGAATCCGACGACCAGAAACTGAAGAAACACGGACTCTACCGCATATATGACATCTACATCTCCCAACGCGCAATAGAAGCAGTCGAGAAATTCGCCCACAAAGCAGTAACCAAGATAGATGAGGAGAAGAGACGGAACATCGCACCGTGGGAACTACTTCACGAGATCGGGAAACAACTCCGCGACCCAGCATCCATTCTCTGGAACGCCTCTAAGAGAAATGTTCCAGTCTTCTGCCCGGGCTTACATGATTCGATGCTTGGGGTTGACCTCTGGACCTACGGGCAGCTCAAGCCCCTATACGTGAACCCAGCGCGTGACTTCAGCAAAATCGTCGAACTCACCTACGAGAGTAACAAGATCGGACTCATCATACTCGGAGGCGGCATGCCGAAACACTTCACCCTACTCGCGAACACTTTCCGTGGTGGACTAGATGCCGCAGTTCAGTTCACGATGGATAGACCTGAACCCGGCGGGCTCAGTGGAGCGCCGCTGGAGGAAGCAGTCAGCTGGGGAAAGATCAAGGCTGGCAGCCGCACCGCGACTGTGATAGGAGACGCGGCAACACTCTTTCCGTTGGCATGCATTGCCGCTTTGGAAAAGGCTGCTTAGACCTCTCTGGGAAGGTTGACTTGCAGAATCCCACGTTTGAGTTTGGATGTCATCCCTGATTCTACTACTGGCACGGGCATGTGGATCCGAGCTCGGTAGCACTTGAACTGGCCGCCTCTGTGCCTGACGCCCATGTCTGCGAATGTGATCCTGCGTTTCGTGTTTGCCTGTACCTCAATGGTGTCGTTCGCAGGTACTTTGATCGTGACCTGACCGGGATCCACGTACGGTAGATCCACGGTCAGTATGACCTCGTGTGAACCGACAGAGATGTTGTAGAGTGGTTCGATGGATTGGGCTGCCTCATTCCAGCCTGACGTGAAAGGCCCTTCGATCAGATGTTCTATCCGTTTGAAATACTCGTCCATCACTTCGTGGAAGTGCTTTCTTCTCTCATGTGACATGCTTGATCTCACCCGTAGAGTGCAGGAATCTCGTATTCCTGAGACTTGTCCATACTAGCCATCTCCGTCTGCGTCCTCTTCATGACGTCCTTAGCTTTGAGACGGATCTCCTCACCTTTCTGAAGCAGATCCGAGACCTCGATCTTCAATCCAAGTATCTTGTTCAACGAATTAAGCGCGGCTGCAGCCGCCTCCGGGTCAGGATAATTGTAGAACGATTGAGCGAGCAAGGTGATCGCGGGTAACTTCATTTCTGCGCACTTTCTCAGCATGAGCGCGTAGGCTCCGACGATGTAGCCTTCCCCTAGAACCTCAGCAGCGTCGCCCAGTCTCTTCTCAAGCGATTTGTCGGAAAGCGCTGCGAAGACTTTCGGCACATCAAGGTCCTGACGATTCTGAACTGCCATTCCGCCGATCGAGATCATCGTCTCAACGTTTCGAGACGCAGCCCAATTCACAATGGCGTCTGCCAATGATCGAGTCAATGCTGCAGGAATAGCTGTCTCGGCCACTATCACAACCAGCGATCCATTTGAGAATACTCTGATAGGAGACTTCGGAATGCCGTCATGCAGTACAATCATTGGCGGAAACAGATCAGATTCGACGGATCCCACTTCTTCCATCTTGAGCGAGGAGACCATGTGGGACGCTGCCACTAGGCCGACAAGACCCACATCAGGTAGACCGGTGATAAGAGTGAACTTCTCTGGAATGGTTCCCTTTTCTATGATCTTGACTTCGTCAGCCAATTAGATTCGACCTGTTGCAAGATCTACTGCAAAGTGACATCGCCGCATAATGAATCTATCCATCCAGCCAGTTGAACCTGAGAGAGGATCGCCGGGAACATGAGCTGCTTTTGCGAGTCTGATGGTGTAGAGGCTATAAGTAAGCCAAGTTCAAGAGCAGAACGTTCTGATCACTTGGAGACCGTGTAGTTGAGCGCGCTGGGAGACCTCAGCAAGTCATTAGGCGAAGCAGTCCGCAAACTGCTGAGATTGCCCATTGTTGACGAGAAGGCGATCAGGGAGCTCGCCAAAGACCTCCAACGCGCACTACTCCAAGCCGACGTCAATGTCGAACTGGTTCTTCAGATCTCTCGTAATGTCGAGAAGAGAGCAATCGAGGAAAGACTCCCGCCAGGAATCTCCCGGCGTGAACACGTCATAAAGGTGCTCTACGAGGAACTGACGAGGTTTCTTGGAGAAGAAGCACCGAAGACGACCATACCGCCAGGGAAGACCTACGTGATTATGCTCGTGGGAATTCAAGGAACCGGAAAGACGACAGCGGCGGTGAAGCTTGCTCGGTTCTATCAGAAGCGAGGACTACGTGTAGGAATCATCTGTGCGGACAATTTCAGGCCGGGAGCCTACGAGCAGCTTACGCAGCTTGCAAGCAAAGTCTCGGTTCCCGTCTATGGGGATCCAAGCATTTCATCACCAGAGAAACTTGTGAAGAATGGTTTCACTCACTTCGAGAAAGAGAAGGAAGATCTCATAATTGTCGATACGGCGGGCAGGCACAAGAACGAAGCTGAACTGATGGATGAGATGAAGCGGCTCGCCAGCTTGGCGAAGCCTAATGAGATCGTCCTCGCCGTGGACGCTTCAATAGGACAAGCCGCGATGGCTCAGGCCAAGGCCTTCAATGACACAACCGACATCGGATCCATCCTAGTCACGAAGCTTGACGGCACGGCGAAAGGCGGCGGCGCACTCTCAGCTGTCGCTGCCACGAAGGCGAAGATCAAGTTCATCAGCGTCGGGGAAGGCACCGAAGACCTAGAGCAGTTTGTACCGTCCAATTTTGTTGGCCGCATTCTAGGTATCGGCGACGTTGCATCGCTGGTTGAGAAGGTTCGAGAAGCCGAGATCAAGATCCCTGAGAAGAAAGCCCGCGCGATTATGGATGGACGCTTCAATCTGAAGGACATGTATGATCAGCTTGAGGCGGTTCGAAAGATGGGTCCGCTCAAGAAGGTCCTCGGAATGATGCCGGGTGCGTACAATCTGCCAGATGATGCGATGGAGAATGCTGAGGAGAAGATAGATGCGTGGCGTGTGATGATTCAGTCGATGACGAAGGAAGAGGTTGAGGAGCCGAAGCTCATAGACTCCTCACGGGCTCGCAGAATCGCGAGAGGCTCCGGAAGAACGGAGAAAGAAGTCAAGGAACTCATCAACCAGTACACGAACATGAAGAAGATGATGAAGAGCTTGAAACGTCGCCAAGGCACGTTGATGAAACGTCTACCCTTCCAGATGCCGCCTTGATAGGTCTGGGATGCTTAAATACCCCATTTGGGGTCTGCTAACAGGATCACTCAGAAGAAACGCTCAGGAGCATACACAGCATTGGTTAGGCGTTCAAAAGGCTACAGATCAAGAACCCGAGCCCTCTTCCACAAGTCTCCTCGAACGAGAGGAAAAATCGGCCTCAGCCGCCTACTCAGAACCTTCAACCCCGGAGAGAAAGTCATGATAAGAATCGACCCGAGCGTCCACAAGGGCATGCCGCATCGCCGATACCACGGTCGGATTGGCACAGTCCAGGCACGTAGAGGGCGAAGCTATGTCGTCGAAGTCAAGGAAGGAAAACAGATCCACACTATCATAGCTAGACCTGAGCATCTGGAGTAAATGATCGGATCTTGCCGCGAAAAGTCATCGATACCAAACCGATCACCACATCCGAAGCACGAAGAATTCTGGAACGAGCAAAAGAGGAAGAACTCGGCGAATTCCAGCGAAGAACACGCGACTATACCGTCAAGTTCTCGAAGGTCCCAGCGACCAAAGCTGAGAAACTGATCAAGGATCTCAGCGAGAAACACCAGCTCGACCGAAAAGACGCCATACAGATCGCGAA
>JALHTB010000093.1 GCA_022865625.1 Candidatus Bathyarchaeota archaeon | reverse complement strand
TCTCTCAATCATGATGGTTCCGTTCTTCATGTGGATGCCCGCATAGAGGTCACAATTACCTTTGATCCGAATCGTTCCGCTTTGCATCCACGCCCCAGTTTCGGTTCCGCAATTGCCGTGAATGGTAATCGTCCCGCCGCGCATGCCCTTGGTTCCACCGCGTGCGGAACCGCCGATTGCGTCTCCTGCGTCTCCTTGGACCTCGATCTGGCCGTTGCGCATCTGTGTTGCAAGCCATGATCCCGCATTGCCGGTTACGGTGATCGATCCTCCTTGCATACGCTCGCCTAGGTACATTCCTGCGTCGCCGTCGATCTGGATCGACCCGCCAGTCATCTCGAAACCTATTCGCCTCACAGCGCTCACATTTCCAGTGATTTTGACGGTGCAATCGTCGAGCGTGCGTCCGATCTCGCCCTGAACCTTGAAGAGAGAACCCAGCTTGATTCTGCGATTGCCTTCCCAAACCTGCGTCAATTCAATCTCGCGCAATGATTTGCCCGCTACGAAGTCTGGGCTGATGCATTCGGCCGTTACTGGGATCCTGAACTGTCGGGTGGGAGTGAAGACGAGATCGGTCAATCCTCATACGTCTCCTCTTGTCGTGATGGCTTGTGACGATGTGAGGTAGCGTTCCTCGATTGGGTAGTTGGCCATGCGGACAGTGTAGTAGTCATCGAACTTGCGCTCCAGATCGCTCGTAACAGTCTTCATGATCCCTTCGGAAACTTCGGGTTTGGTCCAGAAGGTTCTCCCTTGGACGCTTCGTACAACCTCGCCGTTCTTGACGACGATGCGTCCGTCCTTGACAGTGAAGGCGGCACTAGCGAAAGCCTTCCTTACAGCCTTGTAGTCCTTGGCTGGGTCGATCTTCCGAGGTTCAATGCTGTAGATCGCGATGTCCGCATCTGCGCCTGCTCCAAGCTGGCCCTTGCATCCAAGGCCGAGCGACTTCGCGGTAGCGGCTCGGGTTATCGTCGCGATTTCATGAAGCGAGTACTCTCTGTCGATCCCAGGCAGGTCGAGCCGTCTCCTTGCTGTCTTGTTGATCTTGTCAATGACTCTCTGCCGAGCTTCCCTGCTCACAAGCCAGGAGATCACGCGTGGATATGCTGTGAATGGGCCTCCGTTTGGATGATCAGTGGTCAGATAGATCTTCCACGGATCTTTGACGAGCAATGCCAGTTCAAGAGCGATGCCCCATTGTATGGCGTTGACGTAGTTGCTCTTCTTGTAAGTCGCCGACACGACTCCCGCGCCAGTCTCTGACTCTACATCAGCATTGAACCACTTCGTCTTCGAGAACTTGAACAACGCAAACATAGCCGGGCCATCGGCAGTCATCCAAGTCACATTCGTGAAGACCAGCTGGCCCATATCAATGGAGACATGGTCATGCGTGTTCACATAATCAGCGATCTCGGGCGCTCCCGACCTTACGTCTGCCCATGACCACCCTTTCCTACCGGTGAACTGGACATGCGTTACATGCATGGTCGGACCGCTTTCTCTTTGGATGTCGTGAACGCAATCCATCGTGTCGAGTGTTGTCTGATAGTTACCGGGCTCTGAGAGTCCGTTTGGGTGAATGTGAACTGCGTGCGGCAAGTTGAGGATCTTATTCACTTGGCATAGGGCTCTCACGATCTCTCTTGGGGTGACGTCGAAGTTTGGAACCTTGTCGTCCAAGTGTCTAAGGTTTCGTCCCCAACGCCATGCTTCGATTCCGCCGGGATTCACGATCTTGATCGCGTAGCCCTTTGTGGCCTCGAGCATCCACGCCACATACGCTGCCAGCTCATCGATTCTTCCTTGTTTGACATACTCCATCACAAACCAGTTGTTGCCGAGAAGTGGGAAGCATCCTTTGTCGATGATCGGGATATCATTGAGTTCCTCGTGGGTATGACGTGCCTTCAGTGGCGGTGTGGCAGGTTCGAACACCGTAGTGTACCCCATTCTCGCGTATCGGTAGCCTGTCGTAAAGACCGACGGGATCGTGTGGCCGACTCCCGAGCGTGTGTACTTGGTCTTCGGCTCGGGATCTCTCCAATGGTCCTCCGGGCGCATCATCCTCGCACAATTGGCCTTCGATCCGGCGATGTGTGAGTGAATATCGACGCCTCCGGGCATCACGGTCATACCTGAGACGTCCAGCACACGTGCCCTACGGCCAACCTTCTCGACTATCTTGCCGTCTCTGATCGAGATGTCCATCCTTTCGCCTTCGATGCCGTTCAGAGGATCGAAGACATACCCGTTCCGGATGAGAAGCTCAGCCATCAGCGTCTCGCCCCCATCTTCTTGACGCGTTTGATGATCGCGTCAAGGATCTCCTCATCTGTTCTGACGCCCAGAGGAGGTTCAATCACTTTCTTTGCTTCAAGTGCGACCCCATCAATTCGGTAAATTGTGCCAGCCGCCTCGACTCCAATGATCGCGGAAGGCATCACAACTTCGGACGCGTCCGAGGTGGGAGTTCTCTTCGGCTCCACTGTAACGATCGGGATCTCAAGCAGGTTCTTCACAGCTGCTCTCGGAAAATGAGACACGGGATCCGATGCAACGACAAGGGCTGCGTCTACTTCACCACGAGCGAGTGCGTCAATTGCTGACGTGTCGCCGGGGTTGAATCTCGGGTATCCCTGCGTGAGGTCCACGGCATATGGGTATCCAGTCTGCCATGTTGAGACTTCGTTTGCGCCGGTAACATTGAACCACCCTCTCATCGGCACAACCACGAACTTGGTCACGTAGTTTAGATCCCTGACAAGTGTCAGGGCGGCCTCTGTGTTCCGATGCTTTCCCATAGTCATCGTGAGGCCAAGACCGAAGAACAGCGCTCCAAACTCGCACTCCATCATCATGTCCGCGATCTCTTCGATCGTCTCAACCGGGACCCCAGCCACGGAGTCTTGTTCGATTTCTTCGCCATTGATGGCTGTTCTCAACGCGGTCAGAAGTTCGTAGTCTCCGTTTGGTTGGATCTGGATGAATCGGTCGGCAAGCTTGGCCGTATCGGTCTTCCTTACATCGACAACGATGAGTTTGCGGTCTTTGCGTGTCTTTCGGAACCTCCCCTCACTGAAGATCGTGTATCGGTTCATGTGGAGTGGGTGGGAGTGGACCGGGTTACATGCCCAGTAGATGACCAAGTCAGCAGAGTGCCGGACTTCGCCGAGCGTGCAGGTTGCTTCGCCGGCATCTTGAACACCGAGTATTGTAGGACCATGACATGATGTTGTTGTATTGTCGACAATGCCGCCGACAAGTTCAGCAAGCTCGATCCCCTTCGAGATAGCCTCACATGAGGTCTGGCTCCAACCATAGAGCAAAGGGTACTTGGCGTTGATCAGAATCCGCGCAGCCCGGTCTATCGCTCTGGTGAATGTGGTTGGACGGAGCTTCTCTCCTCTCCTTACGAGTGGTTTCAGTATTCGGCTCTCGTCCGCTGTTGTGAATCTGCTCACCGAGATCGCGCAGCCGTTGCGTGCCGAGTCGACAATACGCCCATCATACGTTATCTCGAGATTGTCACAACCCGATGCGCAAAATGTGCAGAGTACGTTCTGTAGAGTCGTACGTGGCATGTTTCTCACTTGGTCTTCATACTTGTGATTTCTTTGAGAGTTGCTACTTTCGCTTCTGGTGCTCGCTCTATGGTGGCCTTGAGCCCTTTCAGAGTCGGCATACCAGAAGTGTGAGTTGATGTCCCAAAGAGCATGCTCGCCCAAGCACCATATGGGAGGAACACAATTCGTCTATGCGGGGCCTGTTTGGATATGGTGCCTCTCAGGATCACTTCTCCAAACTCGGTCTTGACGCGGACATTCTCGCCTTCCAATGCGCCGAGCTCTTTCATATCATCCGGATCGATCTCGCAGATTGCCACAGATCGGGAGTATTCATCCGAGAACTTTCCACGCTCTCTACTTCGAGCTTGAGAAAGGCTTCTCCCCGAGATGACTGTGACTTCGAGTCCTGGCATGGCTCACGATCTGGCGTCAGATACACAAGTCATTCGTATATTATATCCGCTCAGTAGCCTGTATACAGTATGTTCGGGCGGTCAGAAGAAAGCCATGCCTCCAAAAGGACGAAGAAGCCTGTATGTCGCAGTTGTTGCAGTACTGGCAGCGCTTCACATCGTCCTATCGTACGCTCCTCCCCTCGTCGGTTTCAGAAGAATGAGCATAGCGATGGAGCCGTTGGAAGGCATCATCGCTGGGCCTTACCTTGGCTTCCTGTCGGCAGCGATCGGCTGGATTGGGGGCCGTTTCGTCAGACCTGATAGTGTCTGGATTGAGAACGTCTTCGGAATCGCGGAGGCCATAGGGGCTCTCGGAGCAGGTTTCCTCGTTTTGAGAAAGTGGTATCTCACAGCCGGAATCTACGCATTCTTGGTACTGGCCTTTCTGGTCCATCCGTTAGCTGGGAAGATACCGCTGTGGACCCTTTGGGACACATATCTCGGGTTCGTGGCCATATTTCCCGCAGCTTTCCTTCTACGTAGGACATGTGATGCCAAGTCGAGTAATTCGTGCCTTGTTCCTGCAATAGCCTTGGTGGCATTTGCATCTGTGGAGCTGGATTCGATGGTGAGAATATTCATGCTCATAGTCGGTGGGCTCTACCAGGTTTACCCAATCCCTGTGGACCTGCTTGCCGGGGTGTTCGTCCTAGGCGCATTTCAGACACCTGTCGAAGCTGCATACAGCATTCTAGCTTCTGTGCTCGTCGGTGTCCCGGCGCTTGTTGCGCTCGAGAAGAGCAAGATTCTGAGTTGGCCCCTACGATGAATGTCCTGCAGCCTTGGGCGTCGAGGACGTTTCGGGGGTGCATTGCGCCGTTGTATTCACATCAATGCTAAGGCTTGGCGGGTTTCTCCATCAGCTTCGTCTTCTTGAGAACGCTTCCATCATCGTAGTGAGGGGTCCTAGAGACGGCATCTTCTGATTTCTCATTCTCCCTTGCCTCGTCTGCGAGTCGAGCGGCCTGCCGCATCATCTCATGGGCCGCTGACACAATCTGTGTGTATCGTTTCCATTCCTTCACCTGGAAACATCCTTCGACACTGAGGTCGGCCACCCGACGTGCTGTTTCGTAGGCAGCCATGGCCTTCGTTCCAGCGTACGGATTAGAGAAGGATGCCGCCTTGATGGCTTTCTCCTTGTCTACGACGACCTGCGGCAAAGAGACCTGAGCGCCCTTCTTGATCGATTCTATGACTCGATCGATCTCTGCAGTGAGCAGATTCAATGCTCCTGTTATTGCGAGTACTCTTGTCACATCCAGGTTGAACAGAACCATCTCCAGAGGGTCCAAGAATTCCCGTCTTGCGCCGATCATTGAATCGGCTTCAACTATGACGTAGCCGAACCCTTGCTGCTCTAGCTCCTGAACTGACTTCTTTGCTGGACTGTCCGACACAACTACTACCGGGATGCCCGCAGCCTTGATGATCTCTCGGGCTCTCTTCGGCCCTGGGAGCGTCGCGTTCGGGCTTGTTATGACTACAAGCTGAGGCTTGAACTCGAGTAGTCTCTTTGCGACTTCTTCCGCCTGTTCTGTCCCTAGCTTAGCTCCTGCTCCGACGACGCGTACGTCAATGTCTTGTCTCTCTGCCCTTTCGTCGAGCATGAATTCAATCAATGACGCTGACCCAATGCACCCGAGTTTCAAGAACCCGACCT
>JALHTB010000092.1 GCA_022865625.1 Candidatus Bathyarchaeota archaeon | reverse complement strand
TCTACTCACATAGTTTATATCAACCGCGTGGGTGCTAGCTTGACTTCGATCGGGATCGAGGAAAGATGCCTGCTGAGATGAGCGATGTCGAAGAGTTCATTCGCATTTCGGAACGTGCAGACGAATGTAGAGTGAAACGCCTCGAGGACATAGTGAAACTCAAGCTCAGAACTGCGAGCAAGCTCTACACGATCAAACTGAACGCAGACAAGGCAGCTGAGGTCCTGAAGCAGCTGAAATGCGAAGTCGTGGAGACCTAAACGACTTCACGGCATACTGACCATAACTGGGCGAGTGCAAGCTTCCGGCTTTAGTCGTGGAGTAAGCGAGTAAGCCGACGAGTTTAATACTCTCGTCCGCGATCGGACTGTTTGGAGTCGAATCATACAAGCTCACATGGGCTAGTAGGCTCCAGATGTGAGTGGGATGCCTGAAGACCCGAATATGGGCGCCCACTCGAAGAAAGCGGCGGAGAGGTTCAGGGAACAGGCGTCTTGAATATGGCGGCTCGCTGCGGCGAGTATGCTGTCAGGCCAATGGCTTGGCCTATGCTTCTACACTGGGATGGATGCGGGTGGAACCGCAACAACGGAATGTCCACCCTAGAGAGGACCGGAGTGGAAGCATGAATCTCCCGACTTCAAGTCGCGGAGAGAGTCAACAAGCCACCTCTCCCCAGACTTCTACCGCAAGAAGCACACTTGGAACACTCATGCTCTTCTCTCAAGGATCCCCCGAACCGAATTTGCCATCAGGAATCGTGGGGAGCACTCAGACGCCCCAGCTGATTCAGACAGCTGCATGATGCTAAGGGTAACTCAGATCGCGGATCAAGGAGAGCTAGTGCCGATTGAGTTCTGCCTTCTGAAGTACGCGACGTTATCGAGGCGCCTGATGAACCTGGGGCAATGACCGCACTCAGATGCCAGAATGGGCTGCTGGTCTTCAGGGCAAGTCAAAACCTCCACGCCGATGATTCTGTATCGAGGGAGTGTTGGTTCAGCTCCGTACGTCTCGACAAAGTCCTCGACGGTGAGTTCAGGTGCCAACGGGTCCTCAAGGTCGATGACCACTTGTATCGTCCTTATTGGGACTCGCACGAGAGGTCCCGAGTTCTCAGCCAACAAATGCTGGTTCCTCCCTGCCACGTTTTGAGAGTACTTCCACCCAGGGGTTCCCAGTGAAGAATGTCGGCAGGTTCTCGGCGACTTGAACTTCTGGCAGTGGAGTACGAGCGGTGAAGGTCGTCACAATCTGGCTTGGGGTGGGAGCGTTTTTCCAAGATGCCAGTTCCTCCTTGAGTTGTTGCATGGCTCGTTGAAGCATGTCGAACTCGGCACGGAGTTCTCGGAGTTCATTCTCAAGCTCGTTGGTTGCGGTGCCGTTCACTTGGGGCGGTATCGGACTTGCATTTTCAAAGTATCGTGCTGGTAGGGCTTCCTCGATGTTACGTTGATCATAAGTGAATAGACCGATGCCTCGTTCTTGGAAGAGCCTTGCATCAGTGATAGACGCAGCCGTCTTGGGAAGGGCAAGATATGTTCTACTGACTTTACCTGCAGAAGCTGATGCCCTCATGACCGAATCCATGATGGCTTGTCTATCCGCCCAAAGCGCTCGTTCCAGAACGACTACTCGGACGCTGGTGCCTTCTCCGATGAAGAACAGATCAGAGCTTGAGCCGACCTCTGAAGGCTGAGATTCAGAAAGTCCGGCGCTTGCGAAGCGTTGACGAAGCTTCTGCCTTATGTCCACCGCGCTAGGTTGCGACAGGGAGCCACCCCTCCATGCGCTCCCAGTTCCATCTGTAGTCTTCTGGAACCGCGTATCCGTATATGATACAGCCATGCCAGACCGAGTACTGCGGATTCTTGGTCATCTTGACTGAGACGCCCTTGATGCCTTTCTCCTTCAGCAGCAACTTCATCTTCGTGGGCGCATCTGTGGCGAAGTCTTGAAGCTTCTCTGGAGCTTGCCAGCTGAAGTTGCCTCCTGAGAGAAGTATCTCTTTGTAGAGAAGCGGCTGAAGCTCAACAGGGCATTGCTCTACAGATCTGACGATCGCCTCTCCGAAATCTATCATACCTTCGAAGACAGTGTCGCCTACCTTGACATCTCGCGGCCTCGGCATTCCCCTAGTAAGATAGCTCTGAAACAGCTCGTTTCCGGGGTCGAATACATATTCCCCGATCAGGAACCTCTGCCATGACTTGTCGCCAAGATCAACTTCCACTCTTGTGCCAGGTACCTTGAACCTCGCTCTAAACCTTGAGGGGCTCTCCTTGGCAGCCTTCACCGCTCTCTCTAGGTCCAACGGAAGAAGACCTAGGTGCTCTTTTACGCGCCGCACAAACGCCTCTTCGCGTGCGAGGTCTCCATATCCGAGATCCTTCAAGATCTCAGCAGTGATCGAATTGGCGTCTCCGCCACCCCGGTTAACGGCGACCAGGGCGCTGCGAATTGGGTAGCTGCTGATTGGGCACACCTGCGTGTTACCGTGTCCAGACTCAACGACGACACAGGTTGTGACTCCGTGACCTATTGCAACGGCAAAGGGCTGAGGGATGACTGTCGCTGCTTTGACTAATCCATCCTTCGCGGCTTCTGCCATGGTCTCGAAGATGCTCTCGTACATGTATCGGGCAGAAACGCTGGACAGCGATGCGACGACGTAGAAGCCTTCGAAGTCTTTCCCCGGATTTGGCCGGAACGTGTTAAGTCCAAAGCGCGCGATCTCATTGACTACGCGCCATGCTTTGCTGTCTCCTCGATCGATCACGCCGTTTCGCATTGGGTAGACGAGTCGGGACGTCAGATCCTCTGACGATTGCAGGTACAGAGGAACATCGTCTCCAACGACAACCTCTGGCGCCTGATTGAGAGCCCGCATCATGATTGAATCTCGATCAGGGAAGTAGCCTCTGTTTCGTAGTACTCTTGGTGCGTCTCCACATGTTATCGGCCCGAACTTGAAGTCGCTGGTTCCGAAATCCATTCCGAATGTATAACGTTCTTTGTACTCACTCAACGTGAACTCCTCTCCACAACCAGCCTCTCGCCTTCGATTCGGATGACTACCTCTTCGTTCGCTGAGAACGGAAACAGCGAATCTTTTACAATATCCGCGGGGATGTACAGTACCCCCGTCCGGCTTCGGTCGGAACGGGTCCCTAGTATTATGCGTGCGAGCCCTCGAAGGACCATGCAATTCACCAGTCAGATCATCCGGCAGAGCATGCGATAGATCGCGCGATAAAAGGCGGGCAATGATCCCACGGACTACGGAGACGAGTAAAAGTACTCAGCAATCTCCGTTGGCCCGAATGTAGGAGAGAGAAACCATTTAGATCGAAAATGCTCAGTGACCCTTTGGTGACTACTGGGCAAGGATTCACGATGCGGCAACAAGCCGGACAGTGTACATTCACTCTGTTACTGATGTTCGCGATTGGCATGGCTGTGCCAGTTTCACCATTGCTTGCCTCAAAGATGGGCGCAACCTGGGTCGAGGTCGGGATGATGGGATCAGCATGGGGCCTGGTGTTCACGCTTTCGGCATTCTTGACGGGGCGTATCTCCGACAAGATAGGGAGAAAGCCGGTGCTAGCGATCAGTGCTGGCCTGAGCGCTTTGGCGGCCTTCCTCTTTCTACGTGCGATAACTGTCTCAGAACTCATCGCGATCAGAGGGTTGGAGGGCCTAGCGTGGGCCTGCTTCTGGCCACCCATGGAGGCGTTGGCAACCGAGACCGCAGAGAGTGAACAGACCGGAAGAGGAATCGGCCTTGTCACGACTGTTTACGCGGTTGGATTCGCGATCGGCTCGCTTGCTGGAGGATTCATGACAAGTGTCTTTGGTTTTGCTCCTGCATTCATGACCTATTTTGTGATGGCGTCTCTGTCTGTGCTTGCGGTCTGGTTTGTCCAAGCTCCAAGACGTATACGCCCTCCGACGCCATTGCTGCAGCACAGGTTCTTGTCGACATTCTTCTCTCGAAATCTAGCGCTCGGCAATTTGCTTGGTGCTTCATACACGTTCGGGTTGGCGACCGTCATGGCCCTGCTCTCCGTCTACGCCGCTGGTCTTGGAATCGAAATAGTCTGGATCGGAGTGGCGGTCTCGATATTCTGGGGCGGGAGAATACTTGGAGCTGCAATTGCCGGAAGCGAGTCTGATAGATTTGGGAGAAAACCCGTGGCAGTGCTTGCTCTAATTGCTGGATCCATCGGGTTCGTAATGATCGGGGTTGCTTCCGGACTGCTTCTTCTGTCTGCAGGTGCCTTGTTGGCCGGTCTTTCTGTTGGAGCTATCTTTCCCATCAATGTAACCATAATTGCGGATGGTATCGAACCCGAGTCTAGGGGTAGCGCGATGGGATTCTATGAGATGACATGTGCAATTGCATTCATGGCAGCATCGGGAATCGGAGGTGTCACGGCCGAACTAGTGAACCCAAGAACCCCGTACGCTCTGTCGGCAATCACATTCGTGTCTTGCGCTGTTGCACTGGCTGTCCTTCTACCTCATCGCTCGAAGAGAACCATCATACATTGAGAAACACGGCTCCTTTGCGTTAAGCGTATCAGAGCTGTCGAAGGGTGAGGTGTCTCGACTCAAAGTCAAAGTTCATCTCCATATTGGGAGACAGTGCCGGGCTCATGGGCGCCTTGCTCGTCGCCTTGGCGATACCCGTGGGTCAATCTTCACGGATCAGGAGCCGTTGCGGAAGCCGCGCTGCAGAAGATAGGTCAAATGCATTAGTAGGCCCACCGCATAGTCTCGCCCGCAAGAAAGGAACAACCGGCTCATGCTCGTATTCAAGACAGACGACTTCAACGGTACGAAGCTTCTTGATTCGCGCAGTGTCTTAGCCGTATTCTATGCAGGGTGGTGCCCATTCTGCAGAAGCTTCCTCAAACTCTTCGAGGCGGTCATGAAAGAGAAGTCAGATCCCTTGGGCTCTATGGTTGACATCAGTGACATGAACGACTCGTTGTGGGAGACTTTCCATTTGGACATTGTTCCGACGCTCGTTGGCTTCAAGAACGGTGAGGTTGTTGTGAGAAAGGATGGAGTTGCTGGAGCTGGACTGGGCAAGGCTGAACTCGACGACGCTTTGCGAGAGATGGGCAGAACTTAGCCAACCAAGAAGGGCAGTGAGATGTGGGCTGGCAAGGCATATATCTGATCGTTGGAGGCTTTGACCTCAAGTCCACAAGACAAGGAAGGTTTTCGTGTTGAAGTTTGTTGATCTGACAATTCCCCTTGGAATAGCGACCCCACCGTGGCCCACATACGAACCCCTTCAAGTGAAATACTTCAAGAGACTCGCACCAAACGGTGCCAACGGGCAGATCCTTACCCACTCCAACCACGTCGGCACTCATCTCGACGGTGAGATCCATTTCTACACACCCGGAAAGGACATTGCAAGCTTAGCAATGGATTTCCTTGTGGGTCCTGGAGCTGTGGTCGATCTCTCAGACGCCGCAGGCGACTACGATGTCTACAATTCCAAGATGATAGAAGACAGAGTTGAGATCAGAGAGGGCGACATACTGATCATCCACACAGGCTACCACAGATATGGATGGGATCAACCCACTGCCGACGAGATTCGCTACATGGTCAAACATCCTGGACCGGACCGGGAGTTTGCTGAATGGGCGAAGCGAAAGAAGATCAAGTGGATAGGCGTCGACTGTGGTAGCGCAGACCACCCGATGAACACGATCATCCGCGACTGGATGCCGAGACAAGCAAGAGAAGCTGATGCACACTTCCAGAAGAAATACGGCAAGGCGTTGAAGGAATTCTTCACAGACGACAAGTACCAACTCATGCACATAGAGATGTTCCCGTACACAATAATCCATGCAGAATGCATCGGAGGCGACATCGACCTTCTCCTCAATCAACGCACAACCATCGGCTTCTTCCCATGGAGGTTCGTCGATGGCGAATCGAGCATAGGACGATGCGTGGCCGTTCTCGAAGACCAAGAGTACGAGAAACTAATGAAGAAAAAGGCTTCATTGCCCAAGACGCGGTTCGGCGACGCAATCGGCTGCAAGCACTAGAGACACCCCATCACTCACGGAATCCACTAGGTCAATCAACTCTATACAAGGCAAACCCGCGCAGTCTCCGAGCAAGGGAAAGCAGCGAGTTTGGACGATCGAGGAGCAATAGCGGAGCTCAAGCATTGATCCAGCAATTCCTCAGGGGTGAGCCTCCACTATTGAACGTATGATGGGCTCTAGTCCATCTTCATAGATGGCATCTCCCACCTTTCTATAGCCACCCGCGCTGAGGTGCAGACCATCCGCGGAATACTGCGAAGCGAGTCGGCCAGTATCTGGGTCCGCGAGAACACTGAACAGGTCAACGCAGCGTAGCCCGGATTTCCTGCTGTGTTTCATTATCAGATTGTTGAGCACTTTTCGTGGCGGGATTCCCTCGTCGAATCCTAGTATCGACGGGACGGTGCATGCAACTGGCACTATTCCGCTCTTCTGTGAAAGATCGTACATGCCGCGAAGACTAGAGAAGATCTCTCCGGGGTCAAGACCCCAGCCCAGATCGTTCGAGCCTCCGAGTATGATTACGATCTTGGGCGAGAGCTGAATCACGTCGAAGCTGAACCTAGCGAGCATCTGTTCTGTGAGCTCGCCAATCACTCCTCTATTGTCGATCTCAACAACTAGAGAGCTTGGCGGGAAGTCTCTCCTGACACGATCAGTGAGAATGTCGGTGTATGGGGTCGATATTTCGGTGTTCCCGAAAGAGCCGTAAGATTGGAAGCCGGTCGTCAGACTGTCACCGAGAGCGACTACTTTAACGAACAGGGACGCTGCAGGCATCGAGCTCATCAAGCGGTGGTCGCACTGTGTTTCATATCAGCGTGTGGGTGCGAGCCATCGGATAGGCCAAGGACGTGCGTTTGGAAGCGTTTTATATGATCCGTCCTATCTGGCTTCGGCGGCGACTGATTTGGAGAATCTGCTGAGTGGCCTCCTCTTCCGAATCGCGAAACACTGGATAGCGGGCGAGACTTTCGAAGATGCCATTGCACGTGCACAACGATCCAGCGTCAGTGGTGTTCGGGGAATCATAAACCTGCTCGGAGAGGAAACAACGAGTCGAGAAGATACCGTAGCTGCTACTGACGAGTGCATCAAGATGCTGAAAGAGCTTGATGCGCGCAAAATTCAGAGTTGCATTTCAGTTAAGCCGACGCAGGTGGGGCTTGCGATCGACAAGGCGCTGTTCGTTCAGAATCTTGAGAAGATCATGAGCAGTGCAAGGCCACTAGGAATCTTTGTCTGGGTGGACATGGAGGGTTCACCTTTTACTGCTGACATAGTAAGCACGTATCTGGAGTTCCGGAAGAGATTCAACAACATGGGAGTGGCGATCCAAGCATACCTGAAGAGAAGCGAGGAGGATGTTTCTCGCATCCTCGATTCGAAAGGAATCATCAGGTTGTGCAAGGGAGCCTACAACGAAAGCCCGGAGATTGTCTACAAACGAAGGAACCAGATCAACGACAACTTCTCGAAACTCATGCGGATGATGTTTGAGCGTGGAAGAGGATTCGCAATTGCTAGCCATGACGAGAAGCTGATCGAGGAAGCGACTCGCCTCAGTAATGTGCACCATGCGGATTTCGAGTTTGAAATGTTGATGGGTATCAGGGACAAGAAGAAACTCGAGCTTGTCGAGCGAGGATACCGAGTGAGCGAGTACATTCCATTCGGAAAGAGCTGGTGGGCATATTCAGTAAGAAGGATCCGTGAGCACAAGAGCAACATATTCCTGCTTGCACGCTCACTGATCAGCGGATAAATGCAGTCGACTGCACAGCGGCGAACAGTCGATTTCCATATTGAGGCTAGAATGAAAGGCTAATGGATACTCGCTCGTTCAATATCTCTTCTAGAACAGCCTCTATCTTGGCCTTATCCGAATTGATGAGCGCACGCAGCTTTGCCTCCTGCGACTCCAGGTCTGCAACTAGGCTCCGGCAATCAGCGGCTTCCGCGAGCGTATCATCCAGCTGGCTCTTCAGAGACATCCACTTGTCATAGATACCGGAACCCTTCAATTGCCTCAGAACCTCTCGGCGATTAGCCTGCAGTATTGCATGATCTTCTCTGAACCGTTCTAAAAGTCCGGCTTCGAGCGTCTCTATTGCTTCAATCGACTTCCGCTTTCTTCTCTGATCAAGGAACAACTCATCTTTCTCGATCAACTGATGAAGTGAGCTGAGCAGTCCATGCATCTCGGCGACTGGAGTCTCCAGAATTGCGGTCAGCGGATTATCGACGAGTCTGCTGACGCCGGGCCCTGTCAATCCCGCGGGCGCTTTGCTCTCAGGCCTATTCGCTTTGCGAAGCGGCTTTGAAAGCGGCTCAAGTAGAGCGAGAACTTCCTGTTCCTTCCGACGAATCTGCTCCTCTATCCGGCCCAACTCTCGAAGGTTTTGATCTCCACTCAGCAAGGAGATGTCATTCGAGAGATTGGATTCCTTCTCTTGCAGTCCTCCCAACCTCTGATTCGCGTCTTGAATTCGATCGATCTTGAGACGCAACTCTCTCACACTTCGAGCAAGTCGATCTGATTCGCGTGCGGCAATTTGCAGTTGTTTCAGATTTGATCGGTCGAGAGTCTGCGTAAGATCGGTAATGGCGCGGCTTAGACGTGCAATCGAGTCTTCGAGGGCTGAAGTCTCCGGCTTGGCCGATCGAACAACGCTTACCACATATTTGTTGTACGTCTTCACGATAATTCGAATGGCTTGGAGCGATCTTTCCTCGAACTTCCTCAGCTCCTCGTATGAAGCATCTTCTCTGCTGATCGCTAGGGATCCGGAGGTTTCGATGATCTGTTCCGAAAGCCTAAGTCCGTGCTGTTGTGCGGGCCTAGTGATGCTTCCCCACGCTCTTCGAGTGGCGTCAGCCAAGTTCGCCGCCGCCTTCTCGACAGACTTGACTGCTTTCATCGTCCGGCTTGCTGCCGCTGAGAACTGTCTGCTATACGCGTGTTCTCGGTCAGCAATTATCTCCTGTATTCTCTGATCGAGGAGTTCGATCGCAATTTCCATCCGATATCATCACTCGCCGCTCGAGGTTTCTCCCTCACAGGCTGGCCTCTCGTACGTGGGGAATAGGATTAGGCTATTGGAGATTGAGTGGAATACGGCGTGAATCCGAGACAGATATTGGGATTTCGTCGCTCTATGCCGCCTCGCATTGCGATATCCGCAGAACAACAGGTTTTCGGCACCGTCCGTAAATGATTGAAGAGGGACAGTGTGTTTGCGTGTCAGTGTCTGATGGCTGCGAGGCATCTGCCGAACGCTAGGACCTGGTCCTCGCTCTCCTTGATAGGTAGGCCTACCACCACTCTAGGTCCAAGCTTCCCGATGCTTCTCAGACGTTCCTCCACAATCTGCGGAGTTCCGAAGATGGACAAAGAAGACGCGGCCTGCGTTAGCAATGTGCCAAGCGGGCTCTTCAGGAGTCTCTTCGACAAGGGTCTCTTTTCTTGCACAAGGTTCCTCAGCATGGGCAGCGAGAGGTCGCAGTTGAGTCCTCTGGCTTCCTCGCGAACCCATTTTCTGCGAAGCATGTAACCAGAGAGGCGAAAAAGAACGTCACGGAGCACTCTTCTGGTATTGACCGCGACGTAGTATGGAACATAGACCGCGAAGTGTTCCACGCCGTGGTCCTTCAGGAAATGGATGTTTGGTTCCAGGCTCCTATCGAACAGCAAGAACGGCGTAAGGCCATATTCAAGCGTCAGTTCTGCTGCGAGACGAAGCACTCCCTCGGTGCCAATCCAGATTTGCCGATCTTCACCATTTCTCCTCGCGAACTTGACGGCTTCGCGGATTGTCCTCGCCAAAGGGCGCCTCTGCTCGTCAATGTCTAAGTAAGCGGTGTTCCCGGCAACGAGGCACAAGCCAAACTTCTCTGAATCAGATGCCCCATCTAAGGCCTGTCGAATGTTTCTCTCACAGTACGAGTGTCGTGTTGAGTAGGTCAGGATGGTGGTGATCTTTGGGTCGGAGACTCGCAGGAGTGCACCCACTTCGTCATCAAGGAGATAGTTCATCTTCCATTCGGAGTCGATGACGTGATAGTCTAGACCCCCCGTGATGCATGACTGCGCGGACCTAAGTGTGCCACGGGTTAGTGATGCTGTTATCTTGCCGAGGCGTGTCCGCTTGGTGGCCTTGCCTCCCGCGACGACCATCTGTCTTCTCCGCGGAACTGGGGCATGACTGTTAAATCCTTGCCGGCCCTTTCTCAAGAGGCTCCCCTGCAATACACGTTTGACGTCCAAAAACTAGGGCGAGAATACAAGCGTGCGTTGCAGGGGGCATTGCACCCAGCTTCTTTCCGTCAGGAAGTCGTGCGATAGGGTCGAAAATGATGGTTTCTGAGTGTGTACGGGCTGTATTGGTGACTCATCCTAGCGCACAAAACGAGGGTGACAGCCACCCTAGTTTTTGCCACCTACTCACCATTGTTGCCGGGCATTTGCACACAACGTAGCAGGTGAACTACTTGGTTCCCATCCCTCTTGCTGTAGAATGAACCCTCAGCTACTTGCATAGCGAGCGCGTGAGATGTCTTCCCGGTCCAAGAAACAACAAGGATTCTGCTTGAAACGACAAGCGGAGATGGTGCGGGGGGATAGATTCACACTCGGATTTGGAACTGCCGGAACGCAAAAATCATGCTCAAAACTCGCACAACTTGTGCATCTATTGAGGAATTACTCGATTAGCCTCCATTTTCTCGCTATCACGGCCTCTGCAGGGAGACCGTACAGGACATATCTTTGGGCTCTGTGAGCGCCCTTGTGTATGAGCACAGGACCCTTCAGCTTTCGGCATTCGCAGACGATCTGCTCTGCGACAAGTTTGTCTCCGACCTCTTTCCCTATCAAGCCACTTTGCCCTCCTCCCAGAGCGCCTTCAAAGCCCTGACAGTAAGGTCTAGGTCGAGTCTGAGGTCGTTCGCAATGTCGAATGTCTCAGCCTCTTTGTGCTTTCTAAGGTAAGCGACAATCTCTGCCTTGGCGTCTTTCGGAGTCACGTCATTGCGTATCTCGATCACTTTGAGGCTACCTGCTTCTCGAACGTATTTCTGTGTGGCCTCTCTAATGAGCGCGCTTCTAGACTTGGTTCCAAGCCTTTGCACAGCTCTATCTATCGCGTCGATTTCGCGTTGTGAGAAACGAACCGGTACTATTGACTCCCTTTCAGCAAGCTTTTGCATGGCCACCCATTCTCTATACATGTAATACGTGAGAATACAAATGAACTCTTTGGTGCGACAGGCTGCATCTCCCAAGATTTGAACATAGGAAGAGGGCCTCAGTAAGCTGTGCACGTTGTAGAGCCAGCGTATCTGCAGCTTGACATCAATGTCTAGAGTCACGGAAGGCCAGTACCTTGGTGGTCTTGAACCGTTTTGCGATTTGAGAAAGAACTACAAAGAGAAAGATCGCACGATCTGCCGACTCCAGTTCCAAGATGCAGGAATCTTGTGCTGTACGCGCAAGTTTTTGGTGCGGGGGGAGGGATTTGAACCCTTTCGTCCGGAAACCACCGCTGTGATGTTCCGAATCTCGAACCCCTACGGGACAGGAGCCTTTGGACGAAGTCTGTGACTTCTCAGTCCTGCGCTTTCAAGGGCGCTTTCGAGGCCCACTTTGACCTGGCTGGGCGACCCCCGCATCACGACATCATGATAACTTGCGCTGATTTAATAGTTGCCGATAACGGCGCAGAATTCCGGCTAATCTCAAAGAGATATAGTAGACAGCAGACATTCCAAGCTAGACTAGGTGTTGCCCGATTTGCCGGCGAAGAAGGTTGCTCTTGTAACCGGGGCCTCAAGAGGAATCGGAAAGGCAATAGCACTTGAATTGGCACGAGAAGGCGCCGACATCATCGTCAACTACACGCACTCAGATGAGAAAGCAAACGCCGTTGGCCGTGCGATTGAGGAGATGGGCCGGCGAGTGCTGGTTGTCAGAGCAGATGTTTCAGATCAAGGTCAAGTGGAGGTTATGCGGAAACAAGTACTGGAGCAGTTTGGCGGAGTCAACATCCTAGTGAACAACGCCGGAGTGCACCACCATCTGAAGTCTTGGGAGATCGAACAAGCAGAATGGCGACATGTGCTCGGGGTGAACCTCGATGGGATGTTCTTCTGCAGCAAGGCATTCTGCGCTGAGATGAGAGCCAAGAAATGGGGCCGCCTAATCAACATCTCGTCGATTATAGGATTCACCGGAACAGACCATGAAGCCCACTATGGTGCATCCAAAGCCGCTGTAGTTGGACTCACAAAATCCCTTGCCTTGGAGCTGGCGCGGTACAATATTACTGTGAATGCAATCGCGCCGGGGTGGGTTGAGACAGACATGACAGCTGGGATGACTGCTGACGAGAAGAAGAACGCCTTGGAGACGATTCCGCTTGGCAGAATCGGGCAACCTGAAGATATAGCCCACGTGGCGGCGTTCCTCGCGTCAGACCGCGCCAGTTTCATCACTGGACAGACATTGCATGTGAATGGCGGCGAAGCCCTGTTCTAGCTCGTCTGAGTCCTTTGACTGAGAGCTAGTTCCTATTCTCAACCCAAGAGAACTTGCGCTGTAGTGTCTTCGAGTAGTATGACTTCCAGTCGAAGTCAACTTTCCTTCCCCAACGATAGTAAAGGCGGGGGTCGATGTAGCTCTTGAGAGAGGTCCCGAGGTTGTAGTCGCGCGTAGCCTTCATCGTCTTTATCTTGGTCTTCAAAGCTTTGACGGCTTCAGCGGATTTCTTCATCTTCTTCGTTTGGAGCACTTTGAGTCGCTCCGTTTTCTTCACGAGTGAATTCTCCCAGTTCTTTGGCAGTTTCCGCTTGTGGTTACAGACAATTGCAGCCTCGAGGTTCGCCAATGTGGCGACGTTCTTCTTGACGTACTCAGGATCCTCTTTGCTTACTTTCGCACTCTTCAGATACTCGCCAACAACCTTTGACGCATGGTATGTCCTGAAAGTCTTCGCGGAAAGGCCTGGAACCACTTCGCTCAGAAAGTCCCTCACCTTATCTGATCGTACTCCTTCGAAGATGGATGAATTCGCGCTCACCATAAATTCCTTCATGTTCTCGATCACCGGCTGCGGTAGCTCCACTTCTTTGCACCAACGTACGGAATCCTTTCCGAGAAAGTCGAAGAGGACGTGTCCGCCTTCGTTGATCTTGATGTGTTCGGGACGCAGCGTTGTGGCTCCGACTGTGTCTGCTTCGTCCTTGTCCTTCTCGTCGCCGACCCTCAGTTTCAAGGCGTCAATCAGGTAGGAGACCGTTGCGATCTTGCGGCGCTTGAGGTCGGTGGATGACAGGTTGGAAGAGATGTGTGCTCTCAGCTCGTTGATCCTGCGGTCAAGTGCGTTGCCCTTGTCGTACTTCTCGATGTCGCGCTCTTGTTTCACCGACGATGAGTCGGCTAACCAGACGTATTTCTCCTCTCCTCGTAGTTTGTCGTCCCATTTTGTGACCCACATCGAATCAGGTTGCCACACTATCTCCTTCCAGTTGCCGCGCGGTTTTGGTGCGCCTGGTGAGAGATTCAGAATCACGTCTTCTTCACATGGGCCCTGCTTCCATTTTCCTCTGAGTGGATGTTTGCCTCGGCCCATGAAAATACATGAAGGTTCCGCCATGTAGTTGCCAAGGTCGACTTTCTCGCCGTCCACGATTGCCTGTCCATACTTCGCCTTGTTCTCCTCTCTGATGGCATTGCGCTCGGCGGCGAGACGTTTCTTCTCATCCTTGCTCATTGAGAGTTTCCTTGCTCTGTCTTCTTCAACGTACTTCACAATCTCGGAGAAGTCGAAGTCTTTGGGTTCGAGCCTCTCACCGAGTCCGAGCGCCTTGCAGAAATCGCCGAAGAAGTTCTTCACGAACACGGGATCTTCCGCATACTCCGTCCCCAACTTCCTTACCCAAGCGACAGCCATCTCCTCATGCTGTGGAGTCAAGGCAATAGGCTTCCCACGCACGGTGATCGTGGAGTCTCTAGGCTCACACTTCGGGAACAATATGCCATTGTGGATTAGCTGTTTCAATGTCCTCAACCTGTGGAGAATCGTTGATCCTCTGGGGTCTCGCCTCGGTCTATTCCGCTCCGGGTTTCGACCTCATCGAGCAGGGAAGGGTCATTAAAACTCATCTCCTCACGCCGGTCATTCTGTATCTCAGGCCAATGCGATATCTAGGCGGCGAGTCTAGATCGTGACGGGTATTGTCTGAAGAATCCACGTGCAACGTGAAGAGGAGATCCTCTCGATCCTATACCGGTGGACAGCAAGCAAGAATGGTTTCGCTCATATGTAGACGAACGTGCGACGAACTCATGCGGGATCACGCTCCCGCTTGTCTAAACGCTCACCTTGGCGTTCTGTAATATTGTGTCGAGTGAAGCGAAATGCTGGCTCGATTCGTACTTCCATCCGGTTTTGTTCTCGAAGAGCTCAGCGGATATTGTCTGCCATGTCTGTGTCTCGGGTCTGATCCTGACGGCAGAGTAGTCGGCAATCAGGCCCGATCTTGTCAAGCCCGAGAACATCGAGAAAAGGCGTTCCGTCTCACTGCGTGGGGAGTAGGTTCTCACGCTCAGTTTTCTTTCGCCCAGAACTTTCACTGTACGCTGAATTGGAAACATTTCATCAGAGACGCCGAAGAAGGCGGTCATGCTTTCTTCATCTTCGAAAGTGAGCAGAATCTCATACAGATCTGAGAACTCAGGAGGATATGGGAGCACATTGATAACGAACTCTTTGATGAGGCCTCTCGGCACGATTCTCTTGTCATATCGATGCTTCACTGCTTGAAGTGTTATTCCCAGAAGCTTCGAGATGTCTGAGAACTTCGCCCGAGCGTTTATCTCCAGATCAGTCAGAATCAGCATGTCGGTTCTGTCGGCGTAGTTTAGGTAGCCTGGCGGGTCACGGATCGGTTTCGGATTCCTCTTCTCCTTCACGTGGTCCCTCCATTGGTCCCATTCGAATGACCACGAGCGGTTCGCAGGATCATAAAGACGGAAGTTTGGGAACGCATAGTGATAATCAGTCACCCATACAGTCTCGTGTCTTCGTACGAGGCCGGATTGTTCAATCTGGGCTACATACTTCTCGAACTCTTGGCTCCGATCCTCTGGAACGGCGTGCAGGCCGTAGTGAGTAAAGCCACCTTCGCATCTTGTTATCGTCTTCCAGTAGTTCGGAACGGCAAGAGCTTCTGTAACATAGTCCTCCATGCCTGGATTCGACTCGACAAGCGTGATGCACTTCCTAAGGCCGAGCTTCGAATGATCCAAGTTCGCTGCCGAGAGAGCTTTGACTCGCGTCTCGAGCCTTCGTGCCCGATCGTAGACGCTCGTCGGGGGGTATCCTGCAACCCTAGCGATCTCGAGGAGGTTTCGCGGACCGAGCTTGTGCATTAACGTAATAACCCGTATGCTCGCCTCGTCCAGGGCGTACATCGATTTGCCCATCAGACGGAGGCGCTGCTCCATCGAGATTCTCTCGACAGGGCCGGAGGGCCGCATATCTATGCCTCTCATCTTAGCTTCCACTCTTCTCTATATGAAGTCTATCGTAACTCGTCAAGCGGTCTCTACTGGGCCGCTTCAACGAGATTGGGGGAGTCTAGTCCCAGACTCCGCCGCCGCCGGGTCTACCTTTCATCGACTACACCTGTATGTCTATTTGCATGCGGCTCTCGTTTTATAATTTACGGTGCCCTTTGCATATAGATGTAAATCTTTAAGAAGTCTTACAGAACCCTTGCACATAGAGAGTACCAGAGCGATGTTAAGCCCCTCGGGGGTCCGCTGCCCAAAGGACAGAGGAGTTCCGCAAGTGGAAGTCACCAAATCCAAAGGCGTCTCTTCGAGCGCAGAGGAGCTATTCGACCGACTGCTAACAGAATCTGTGAGCCAGGTCTTCGGAGGAACTCTTGGCCCGATTGCCGGCCAGGCTCTTCTCGATGCGCTGAAGAAGCACACATCGCTTGAGCTCAAGGACATCCCTGCCAAACCGGAACTTCTGGATGAAGCGCTGAAATCCCACCTAGGTTCTGTGGCAGGAGTGCTGGAGCGGAAGATCCTGAGAACTCTGACAAAGAACGCGGCAGCTGGGGTTGCACCCTCCGAGACCGAACGCTTTGACTTCGCTCTAGAGGTTAAGAATATCAAGAGACAGTTCCTTAGACGTAAGCAAGCAGGCAATCAACCTCAGATACTGGAATGACCTCACCGCTGTCATGCAGACGCCAAAGATATCCACTCTCGAGCAAAGGAATCATTCTGTGTACTCGTATCCAGAGACCTTGATTCCTCAATCTCAGCCACAAGAAGGACATGGCAGTAGCAGATTCGAGGTCACGATTGTGGTCTCCTCGGGCTAGAGCGCACAGATGAATAGGAACTCGCGGGGCTTGGTCACATCTCCGGACACCGAAAGCAAGATGACGATTCCGCTGGTCCTGTTGGGGCTAGCTCTATTCGTCGTCACCTTAGGCTTTGGCATGTTCACTCCAATCTTGCCACAGTACGCAGTCAGGCTTGGGATCGATGCAACTTCCCTCGGTTTTGCCTACTCGATCTACAATGTGGCTCTCATAGTGTGTCTAATCCCAGCGGGTGTGATGGCGGATCGCTTTGGTCGAGTTAGAACGGTCGTTGTCGGCATGGTGCTGTTTTCCGTTTCCTCATTGATGCTTGTCTTCGTCAAGGATCTGCTACAGTTCGCTGTAGCACGGGCAATCGAAGGCATCGGCTCAGCAGTGGTAACACCTGCCGTGTTCGCGCTCACGGCCGATCTGGTGCCAACTGAGAAGAGAGGAAGCGGAATGGGGTTTACGTCGACAATGGAAACCGTGGCAAGCCTTGCAGGTCCAACAATGGGAGGAGTAATCGCACAGACCGCGGGATTCACGTTTCCTTTCTATGCCGCGTTCGTGATGGCGCTTGTGTCAGGAGCGCTTGTTCTTCCGATCAGGGACCGAGCAGCGACTTCTCGTACTTCGTCCTCAGAATCTCCTCTTGCGATCTTCACATCGTTGCGGAGGAACATCTCTGAGAACAAGAGCTTGCTCGTGTTGTGCTTCAGAGGATTCATTGTGGGCATCACTCAGGGGCTCTTCGCGCTTATTTTCGTACTGTACATGGCGTTCAACGTTGGAATGGGACCTGCAGAGGTCGGTTTCTCATTCACCATCATCAGTGGCTCGATGCTCGCATTCACGTTCCTGGCTGGCCATCTGTCCGATCGGTTCGGACGAAAACCATTCGTGATTCTAGGCGGGATCATTATCGCTTCGATGGTCATTGCTTTCTCATTCGCACAATCGGCATCAGAAGTCTATCTTGTCTCGATTGCTCTGGGGCTCGGAGTTGCGTTGAACAATGCGCCGATCAACGCGTTGCTGGCGGACTGCGTGATTCCTGAGATCCGAGCGAAAGTCATGGGCGGATACGAGGTTGTTCTTGGACTAGGACGAACGCTCGGAGTGCTCCTCTTGGGAGGTCTGTATGCAATGTCAGTGCTGGCTCCGTTCTATCTGTTGGGAGCACTCATGTTCGCGACCGTTGGACTGGTAGCTCTCTTCGTGACTGAGCCGCAAAGGGCAAGCCTCCCGCCACAGTAGCGTGGTTCGAAAACGCATCTTGATCAGAGTCCTCCCCTAGCGAGCATGTCTCTACGGGCTCCGGTGAGCTAGATCTTAAAGAGAGAGCATTCTTGTCTACGACGTGATGTGCCTCGGTAGCTCAGTTGGTAGATGCTAGAGTCAGCCAAGAGCACCCGCCTCGTAAGCGGGAGGTCGCGGGATCGTGACCCGCCCGAGGCTCCATAATCTCAATCCGAAGCCTCTACGATTCTGAGGCCGGCGCCGCTTTGAAGACATCCCAAGGAACCATGACATGACAATGGGAACAAGCGATTCATGCCAGCCGCGTGGCATTCGCCTCGTCAAATCTCTCTTCATTCGGCAGAACGGAATCAGGCAATTACCTTTCTGTGAACATGGCAGTAGAGCCCAGCTGGGGTGAGGGAGACCAGCACTCCATGCTTCCTACAGTAGACTCTATTTTCGTGCACAAGTAAACCGCCTTCTCGACGTGATTGAAGAAAGGCTCCGACACCCGCACCAAGAAGGCTAGCAACAAGCGTTGCTAGAATAATGGCCAGTTGGGATACGATGTCAAACGGAGTTATGACCTTGTCAACGCTAATGGTGCCAATGACCCTGACATCAATCGTCGTGGACATGGTGATGGTTGACGTGGGTGAAGGTGGAACTAGTCGATGTGTAGGTCGTTACTGTGGTAACGCTCGACGTGTAGAGTAAGGTAGTCGTCGATGTCTGCGTTGGTGTTGCCGGCTGTCCCAACAAGATACTGAAGACCAAGAAAGAAACTACTGAGAGACGGCCGAGAAATGAAGGCACTACCGTGTGTACACCACTTGTCTAGGATCTGCTGAAAAACCCTTCTCAGTCGCTACGCAGGTTCCTGGAAAGAGCATTCACAATCTCGACTGTGTGACAGGTGAGGCTCCCGGTGCGCAACGGGCGGAAGCACACATATACGGGACGCCTAGTGTTCAGTTCAGAGTAGCCTTGACGACTCGGACGGAAGCAGTAAGAGTGCCTCGACCTGTCATTGAGGAGATTTATCGCGCCAGCCTCAGGTTTGCCGAGGTTCTTGACACCTTGGAAGTGCTGCTGGACAAGAAGACAATGCACAGGATCAAGCTTGGCGAGGAGCAATACCGCAAGCGACAGTACGTAGTCGCAAAGGGTCGTCAGGCAATTCGAAAGGTCCTTTCGGCTTGAGCTATACTGTACTCTTTCTTCGAGTCTTCCTGAAGCAATTTCGTCGACTTCCTGACAATGTCAAGATGAGAGTGAGACGGCGTGCAGAGGAGTTGAGCGAGAATCCTTACCTCGGTCGCAGATTGGCAGGAGAACTTGCTGGCTATTGGAAAGACAGAGTGGGGAAATATCGCGTGATATACAAGATCGATGAAGCGAAGAAAGCCGTCATTCTCTATGACGTCGCTTTGAGAAGACGCGTCTATGAATAATGGCGAGGTGACGGGTCCGGTGGGATCTGAACCCCGGACTTCCTGGTGCGTCGTGAGCGTGGCTCAGCCGTGAACAGCCTGTTGCCTCGCAACAGGAGTCATTTGAGCACAGGTTTGAGGATCACGAGTCTCGCGCTGAATCTGCGAGTCAGCGAGGTAGAAACAGATCCTTGCCCTACCAGTTGACGGAATGACCAAAGCAAGGGAGCGACCCCAAGAATCCATGTAGAGGTTTCAGACTCAGAGTCTGAAGCCCGCCCGAGGCTCCAATATCCCGCCCCGCATCCGAGGCCTCTCCCCCCAGGGCCCCGAGGCAATGCTGCGAGGCAGGTGCCTTCCTTGAACCTGTGTATCACAGTCCTGTCCCCCAGGAAGCATTGAGCGCCTCTGATCACGGATCGACAAGCGCGAACGCCAATGTAGCGCCATCGACATCAGTAGCCCATCAAGATCACAATCTTGCGATCTCTGCAGTGAGAATCCAAGCATTCAAGATGTGGGCAAGCGATTTCCATGCTAGAGGGTTTTCGCAGATGGCACAGGGACATCCGCTCGGGGAGCGCGAGATCATCGATCTCATCGTGAGAAGACTCAGTAAGATGCCTCACATGCCAATACCCTTCGGCGACGACGTCTCAGGCGTCGACATTGGAGATGGCAGACTCGCCGTGCTCAAGTGCGACATGCTCGTTGGACGAACCGATGTTCCAAAGGGCATGACCCTTCGACAGGCCGCCAGAAAAGCAGTCGTAATGAATGTTAGTGACCTTGCATCGAAAGGCGTTCAGCCGCGTGCCATAATGGTTTCACTCGGCCTACCGAGGTCAACCACGACACGAGATATCGAGGAGATCGCGGATGGACTCAACGAAGGAGCGCGGGAATACGGCGCCTATGTAATCGGGGGTGACACGAACGAGTGTGACGACCTCGTTATCGGCTGCTGTTTGTTCGGAACAGCCAAGCGAAGCATGATCGTTGGAAGGGATGGAGCAAGGCCCGGTGATTTGGTGGCAGTCACTGGGGAGTTCGGAAACACATCGGCAGGACTCAGGGCGATCCTATCCGCGGCACAGATACCACCGGCACTGAGAGAGACACTGCTGGCAAGCGTATACGCTCCCACAGCACGCCTGAAGGAAGGCATAGCTCTCGCACGCACTCGAGCAGTCACCGCGTCGATCGACTCAAGCGACGGACTTGCATGGAGTCTCCACGAGCTCGCCCGGGCAAGCTCAGTGGGCATTAGGCTGGATGACCTACCGATCTCGAAGGCAGCAATAGACTTCGCCCGCATAAGCGGAGTGGACCCTGTTGACCTTGCACTCTACGGAGGAGAAGAATACGAACTTGTCGTGTCCCTCAAGAAGCGCGCATCAAGGACAGCATTGAACGCTGTCAAGTCCCTCC
>JALHTB010000012.1 GCA_022865625.1 Candidatus Bathyarchaeota archaeon | reverse complement strand
AGGATTCTTCTGTTCAACAGTAGAGGATGAGATCGCATTCGGCCCCAGAAACCTGGGATTGGACAATGGGGACGTTCGGCGGAGAATTGAGTTCGCTCTTGGGGGTACTGGCATCGAGCACCTGAGAACTCGCCGCGTGGTCGATCTTTCTGGCGGCGAAAAGCAACGACTTGCTATCGCCTCTGCGCTGTCAATGATGCCGAAGGTGCTCGTCTTGGATGAGCCCACATCTGATCTGGACCGCGGGGGAGCACGCTCCACAGTAGAAGTGCTGCAATCACTTCGGACTCGATATGGGATGACAGTCGTCGTCGCTGAGCATCGATTCGACGACCTCTCACGGTACTTGAACCGAGTAGTCGTCATGGAGAAAGGACGCATCGTTGCCGACGGCTCACGTGATGACATATTCAATGGGCAACGCAGACTCCTTGGCGAACTCGGCATTCTTGCACCTCACGAAGAAGCGCCCTTCCCAAGCCCCATCATCAATCATACTGGTTGTTCCGGGCTCTGTGAACTGAAGAAGGATATCCGTGCTAGAGACACGATCCTACGGGTCAATGGCGTCGCGTTCAACTATCCACACGGACAACAAGTGCTTCGCGACATCTCCTTCGAAATAGGTCGAGGCGAGCTAGTCGCTCTGCTTGGAGCGAATGGAGCAGGAAAGACGACTCTGGCTAATCTCATAGCGGGCATACTCAAACCCTGTCGAGGAGACATACTGATGAACGGTGTGGGCAAGCCGAATGGCAACCTTGCAAGGAGAGTTGGGCTGCTGTTCCAAAACCCAAGCCGGCAACTCTTCTGTGACTCAGTTCTGCAAGAAGTGGAGTTCGGACCTAAGAACATGCGATTCGCTGACTTTGTCGAGAGAGGTCAAGAAATGCTGAGGTCTTTCGGGCTTGAAACGTATGCGGATGCCGATCCTCATCATCTAAGCGAGGGTGAGAAACAACGCCTCGCGACAGCGTCGATTCTGGCTACTAATCCGAGCCTGCTGATTCTAGACGAACCCACAACAGGTCAGGATTGGGGACATTTGAAGGCCTTGATGGATATGCTGCGAGTGCACGTTAGCAAAGGGATGAGCGTGCTCCTGATAACGCATGACGTTCGCCTTGCGATGGAGTACGCGAGCCGCGCCATGATCATGGGGGAAGGTACAATCGTGGCCGACGGGCCTGTCGGTCAGGTCTTGCCTCACCAGACCGAATTCGAGGTCATGCCGTTGATCGCAGATAGTTCGAAGGCATGATGAATTGGATGGTGAATGAATTGAACAAGAGTACTGTTGAGATAACTGAAAACCAGACAAGACGACTTCAACGCTTTTCCACGAGAGACTTGGTCTACATCGCAGTTCTGTCTGCTCTATGGGCTGCATCGGAGAACTTGCTTGGCGGACAACTTCACGCGATGAACATACCGCTTTCTGGAGCCGTTCTAGCCGCAATAGGGGTATTCCTGATGGTTATCTGCCGGTCTTTCGTTCCCAAAGTGGGTTCGATCCTGATGATGGGCGTAGTGGTCGCTTTGCTGAAAGTTCTATCGATTGGCGGTATAGTGCTCTCACCGATGATAGCGATCTTCATGGAAGCGCTCTTGGTAGAGTCGGCAATGACCTTGGGAGGACCCAGCGTCGTAGCTAGTTCGATTGGAGGCATGCTCGCAGACATGTACAGTATCGTGCATCCTTTCATATTCCAACCCCTACTGTTCGGCACATCAATGCTCGTCATATACCAGAAGACCATATCTGCAGCGTCAAAGATCTTCGGAATAGATCCTGCCAGCGTCATCCTGATCTTCTTGGCACTTGCTATCAGTCAGGGGGTCCTAGGCATGATTGGTGGTGTAGCCGGGTGGAAGTTTTCGGCAAGAGCCAAACGGGCACTCAGACGCTAGGCGTCTACGGGGGCATTGCCTTCCTAATGGGAGGGGTGCTGCTAGCCGTCACCATGAATGGCGTTTTCTTACTGATTCCGCTAGCCTACGCGGCGACGGCGGGCCTTCTGTTCTCTCGTGAGGCTTTCCGTGATCTGAAGCAACTGGTGAAGCTCATACCGATTATCGTCGTGTCCAGTACCCTCCTGTGGCAGGAGGAATACCCTCTGCCTTCTGGGATGCCGTCTGTGACATCGTCTCCCTTCTTTTCGGGTTTTCTTATCGGGGTTGAGATGTCGGCAAGAGCCGTCGTCATGGTTCTAGCAGTGTCGGTTTTCATGAGAACAGTCAGGGTTTCAGAACTTACGCGCGTGCTCGAAAGAGCGAGCAGATCCGAGAGCTTCCCATTTGTCTTCGGACTTGCCCTAAACATCGCGCCGAACTTGGAAAGGATTGGCAGGGACACGTTGAACGCAATCAAGTTGAGGGGTGGATTCCGACTGAGGAACCTAGCATCATCTGTCAGCCACCTCTTGTCTTCGACGACCTTGAACGCCCTCGCAAAATGTCAGGACATATCCTATGCTGCGGAGGCCAGAGCATTTGGATCAGGCAGGAACGCCACCAGCTCCGCTCACAGGGACCGCCCGACTCCCTCCCGCGTTGATTTCTTTGTCCTGATCGCGACAGCCGTTGTGGCCGTGCTGTCTTTCGTGCTGAAAGCATAATGGCGACTCGCAGTGAAGAGCTCGAACCACGACATCATGATAGGCACAGAACCTCTGGCTGGGAGAAGGACTGTTTTGGCCGATTCACTGGAAGAGATCCGGAGCACGGTGCCTGACATCGAGCAAATCAAAGTCGCTAACGTGATAATCGGGGCGGGATACACGGGAGTGAGCCTCTCCTCAGGCCAGGTTGGGTTGGCACACTCGTCGCTAGATGAGTACTCGCCACACTGCTGTGAAATCATAGACAGGGCAGGCCATCTGGCGGGATCATCAGCCCTTGATATGGCTCGGTTGGCGTTATCGTGGGACATAAGAGCCCGCGTCCTAGGCGTTGCCACGATCAATGCTGCATCACAACTGTTGCCAGATCAATCCGAAACAGGAATCTCCACTTTGGAAGGAGACATCGCGGACCACATCACCGTTAGGGGTGACGTCGTCACCGTTGTGGGAAACATACGGCCTACCGTTGAGAAGTTGAGAGCTAGGGCGAAGAAGATCTACGTGCTTGAGAGAAACCCCTACTCGAGGGATGAAGAGACCCTGCCCGATACAGCGGCCGAGGAAATCATACCTCAGAGCCAAGTCGTCATAATCACCGGCGCTTCGATAACAAATGGCACCGTAGACAGACTGCTGGAACTCTCTCGCAATGCCAGAGAAGTAGCACTGGTCGGAGCCACAGCCGGTCTTCCGCCAATCGTGCTGTTCAGACACGGAGCAACAGCCGTAGGCACCATCAAAGTCACGCATCCTACCAAGGTGATGCAAGTCATTGCTGAGGGCGGAGGAACACCAACGCTCATGGATTCCGTGAAATTTGTTGTGTACAAACGCATTACCGAGGAAATGTGAAGTGTTATGAATCCTGAACTAGTGGACTTCGAGTCTCTGCTAGATAAGGCCGCGAGCAGTCATGGTCACTTGTGTGGAGGAATGCCGCTAGGAATCAGGATGGGCATCGCGGGTCTTCGAGAGCTCGACATGATAGATCCTTCGAAGAGGCATGACCTGATCGTTTTTGCTGAGATAGATCGCTGCATCACCGACGCAATATCTGTGGCTACTAGTTGTACTCTTGGTAGGCGCAACCTCAAACTCGTTAACTACGGCAAGTTCGCTGCGACCTTCGTGAACATCTCCAATGGCAGAGCGGTACGGGTTTCATCCCGAACAGATGCGCGGGACGCGGCCATGAGATTCGCTGAAAAAAATGGATGGATACTGCCAGGCGAGCAAATTCAGGAGTTCTCGGATCGTGAGAAGGAGCTTATCATCAAAGGCTACACGGAAATGCCCGAAGAAGACCTCATACAGATCAGGAAAGTCAGAGTCAACGTGCCTAGTGATGAGCTTCCCGGTCGACCTACACATATTGTAGCTTGCGTCTCGTGTGGCGAATTGATTTTCGATCATAAGGAGATAGTCAAAGGAGAACGCGTATTGTGCCGATCATGCGCGTCTGGCGCATACTATGAAAGCTAGCCAAGACGTGGTCTAGCTTTCGCACTGCGAAGAGAAGGCGCCGATTGTGCTCCACACGCGCTCTAATCTTAGTACCCATGCAATGGCCGGGATTGCGCGCTTGCTATGTTAGGTGCTGAAGAAGGTCGGCCAACTTCTCGGGGTTTACAGTCACGTCGACTATCGGAAGCCTATGTGTGAAAGGCTTGCCTGCGACGACACCCGAGATCGCGAAGGTCTTTTCATTCAGGTATTGCTCAATGTCTGCCGGTTCCCGCACCGCAACTACTCGGTGAGCACCTGGGTCAACCACGCCTTCGCATATCAAGAAGTCAAAGTTCGCGGGTATGTAGGTGAGCAGCTGCGTTAGGTCTTCTCTCTCCTCGACTTTCTTGAGGATCGCCGTCTCTGATACTCCGGAAGCGATTGTTATGTCCGCTCCGGCCTTTCGATGAAGATCGGTCTCCTTGTCGCTGACATCTATGCCGCTTGCTCTTTCAAAGAATTTCACTGTAGCGACTTTGTATCCCGCGACTTTCAGCTGCTCGACCAGCCTACATACGACGGTCGTCTTTCCACCTTTCTTTGATCCAACAACTGTCACGATCTTCACGATCTTTGCGCCTCCTGGTATCGCTTCGGATCCGATTGTTCGAGAGAATGGGCTTGTCCGGCAAGTATCTTTTCAGCAGTTGCCAAGTCTTCTCTCGTGTTTATGTTAAAGAATGTATTGAGGTCACGGTCGATGTTCGCTATTTCATCTTCAACTGAGACGTACACTACCCGGCCCAGCTTCATGATCATGTCCTCTATTGAAAGATCTGGGGGAATGAGCGTTTCCAAAGCCGCCCGAAGCGTTGGGGCTCTACAATATACAGCCTGGAGCGGTTCGATCCTCTGCCGATTCCATCTTGGAATCGCGGCGTCAGCTTTCAATGCCCGGCGAAACAGAAGCTCGATTGCTTCGCTGTTAACGAATGGGACGTCGCACGCTAGAATAGCCGTGTAGTCTGATTCAATCGCTCCTAGGCCGGCCACCATGCCCACCAAGGGGTTCTTGCCTTCTCGGTCATCATTTACCACCTTGACGTGAAGAGGCAAAACCGCATCATACGTGGTCCTAGCCTCACCTCTACCCAGAACCACGACTACATCGCCCGCTACTCTAGAAACACGTTCAATCATATGACAAATCAATGGTTTGCCAGCGAGGGTCTGAAGTGCTTTGTTTGAACCGAACCTTGAACTCAGGCCTCCGGCTAGAATGATCGCCCCTCGTTCCCGGTTCTCGGGATTCATGTCAGGAGTCACGCGCCTACTATCAAGGTCGAGACTTGATGAGAGAGCGAATAAGGGAGACGGTTCTATCCTACGTGTAGAAGATCTCCCACAAAGACTGCCACGCAGTCTCAGTCATGGGCGAGACAATACACTGCTGGGCTCGCGATCAGAAGCGCGATGCCTCCGATCCAAAGTGTTGCTCCACCAAGCAGTCTTGGGTCCGTCGCGTGCGGGATTGGTTGTGCGCCCCAGACTCCTATGATCATCAAGATGATTCCAAGTAGTGCGACAAGCGCTGTGATAAGTTTCCTCATCGTCTGTCACCTGCCGAGGCCTCGTGCGGAAGCTCCACAATAGGGAAGATCTTGACAACCGCGGTGTAAAGAAGGTATCCAAGCGCGAACAACCCCGCCATTACGGACCACTCTACCCAATTCGGCGAGTATGTTCCCACAGTGTACCATGGTAGCATCATGCCATTGGTTTGTGAAGGCACGACTATGATGTAACGCACGGCGATTGATGCCAGGTTCACGAGGACAGCAGCCACTACTATCCAAGTCAAGCTGTACTTCTTGCGCAGGAACATGGCAAAGATCATCAGGAAAGCAGCTATGAACGATGCCACTGCAAACCACGCGATGGGGGCATAGGCGCCGAAATAGATCGCTTGGTAGACAGCTTCTTCATTCGCTAGACCTGCATAGAGACCTGTGTATGCTTCGCTTGCCATGAAGTAGAGGTAGGCGGCAACAGACACGCCCACAAAGTTGCTCAGTCCTCGAAACACATCCAAGCTGATTTGTTCTTTGAACCCAAACACCTTCCTCACAATGGCGGCTATGATTATCAGGGCGGATATGCCGGACGCACCGGCTATCACCACAAATGCTGGAGCCTGAATCGCGCTGTACCATCCAGGCCTTCCTCCTTCTAGGCCGAAGACGTAGCCGAGAAATGAGTGAGCCATCACTAGCACGGGTAGGATGGCTAGCGATAACACCCACAGCGCTTTCTCATGCCTCTGTATGACTTCAGAGGTGAAGTCGTATCTCCAGGACCACAGCCTGTAGAACCACTTGAAGCGCGGGGCTCGCTCTCTTACTGTTGCTGCATCCCTTCTGCCAGAGAGAAAGATGTAGACCAGACTCGCCCATAGATAACCTGCCATCACGACACTGAACGTGTAGAAGAAAGGCGATGTGAGCCTACCGTAGAGTGTGAAGAATATCGGGGCTTCCAAAGGATTCCCTAGGTCGACTAGGATACTTGTTGCTCCTAGGATGAGTGCTACTACTGTGAGTAGTTCAGCCATGCGGGTTATGGGTTTATACTTTTCCAGTCCCAGGAGGCGAACCGCTGCCGACGTAGATATTCCTGCAAAGCTTATGCCTATGAAGTAGATGGCAAAAGCGATGTATATTCCGTAGGTAACTCCGCCCGCACTAATGATTCCCAAACCTGTCACTACGTGCCCAAGAGTCAACTGAAGATAGAACGCGTATAGTCCCAGCGCCAGCACAAGCGCTGCGAGGACAACCGATACGTAGAAGGCCTTCGACGTTCTCAAAAGTGGTTTCAGATAGGGTTCTTGTGTTGCCGTGCTCATGGCGCCCACCTTGTTAGCCTGGTCTTGGTTCTTGGTTGTCATGAGTAGCCCTTCCTCCGAGGCGGCAGGAAGTAGACCTTGGGAATTCTTCCCGCTTCAGGCAAGAGCTGATATCCATTCCTTTCGGCAATTAGACGAGACACCTCACTCTTGGGATCATTAAGGTCGCCGAAGAATCTGGCCCTCGCAGGGCAGACCTCGACACAGGCAGGGGTAAGGATCCCTTTGTCGACCCGGTGGACGCAGAATGTGCACTTCTCAACCACTCCTGCTTTCCGAGGTTCAACATCCGGGTTACCGATTGGGAAGTCAGGGATCTGCTGAGGTTCCCTGTAATTGAATGTGCGGGCACTGTAGGGACACGAGGCTAGGCAGTACCTGCAACCTATGCACCGATCATAGTCTATCAGACAAAGACCGTCCTCTCGCTGATACGTGGCGCCAGTTGGGCAGACTTGCACGCAGACCGGTTTTTCGCAATGCTGGCATGCTAGAGTGATATGGTACATGGCCAAGTCAGGATACCGTCCCTTGGGAGTGTCTATGGTTGGACCACCTATTGTGAAGACGCGGTTCCAAGAGAGCCCGAGCGAGACGTTGTTCTCAAGCTTGCACGCTATAGCACATGTCTGGCATCCGATACAACGTGCCAGATCTATCACCATTGCAAGACGTTTCGCCATCTTCATCGACCTCCTAGACTTTCCTAACCTCAACCCTTGTGTCGAAGAATGAACAGTTAAGCGTCAACGGATTGCGGTAGTCCGCGATGAGCGTCTGAGAAGCACCAGCCAGGAACTGTTGCTTCGTCCAGCCTCTGGCGATGCTGACCATGCCCGGCCTGATCCCGTTGCTGACCTTTGCTGTGAGCTGTACACTGCCTCTGTCGTTGAAAACTTCCACAGCATCTCCATCCCTTATGCCCCTTGCCTCGGCATCTGAAGGACTGATGTCCACAGTTGGATAGGGATCTATTTCTGCAAGCCAAGGTATATTGAAGTACTGTGTGTGAACCCGGAATTTTGACCCTGGCTGACAGAATACGAGCGGATACTTGCTTGAAAGAGGATTGTCAGGCGATGCCTCTATCGGTGGTAGGAACACCGGAAGCTTGTGTTCAAGCTCAGTCCCTGCCGTGGACCTAGACATGATCGTTTCGTTGTAGAACTCTATCCTTCCAGACGGCGTGTCGAACTTCCCATCCCTGAAAGGAATGTGAGGCTCAGGCGGAACTCTGAACGCTCCGTCCTTCTTCAATGATTCGTAGGTTATTCCTCGATCGCGTAGCTCTTGCGTGTCAAGTAGCAGACGAATGTAGTCCTCTGCTGACTTGTTGAAGGGCTCGCCGAATCCCAGTTTCTCGGCGAGCATGGAGAAGATGGCCAAGTCTGACCTGCACTCATAGAGCGGGTCTATGGCTTTCTGTTGCAACATTATGTGAACATGCATCGACGGCACTAGGTCGTCGTTCTCGAACCAAGTTGTCACTGGAAGGACAATGTCCGCCTGCTTCGCCGTGTCCGACATTGAGAAATCTGCGACTGCGATGAAGTCCAATTTGGGAAAGAGATCTTCCAAAATCTTCCTCTGGTTCGGGAAAGTGACGACGTAGTTGCTGTTGGAGATGTAGGCCGCCTTGATCGGATAAGGCTCGCCTTTTTCGATTGCATCGAACAAGAGCAGGTTGTTGAGGTTGCTCATCCTGCCTTCAGTCGGTGTCACCCACGCGCCGAAGTTCACGGGGGACGAGATGAGTGTTGCCCCTCCGAATCCGCCGCAAGGTGTTGCTCCTGGCTTCCCGATGTTGCCTGTTAGACCCGCCAGTGTTGCGATTGCTCGACCAATCATGTCACCGTAGTAGTAACGGTCGATACCGAAACCCCAGTAGATCGTTGCCGGCTTACGTGTGGCGTATTCTCTGGCAAGCATTCTGATGGTTTCAGGTTGCACATCAGTGATCTTCGAAACATTGTCGGGACTGTACTCTCCCGTGTGATCCCACAACATCTGAAATGCAGGCTTGCAGCTGAGACCTCCAATAGTGTAGCTTCCGGTCAATATGGGACTTGAGCCAGTCCCATCGTAGGGGACCGCCCCACCTGCCGCTGAATCCCAAACCATGTATTTGTCCGAACCGTTCGACTTCACATCTTTCTCTCGCAGGAAGAGGCCTGTATCTTGATTGACTAGGAACGGCCCCACGGTGTAGCTAGCAACAAAGTCCCCGTCGTACAACGACTCTTCAATGATCACATTCATCATCGAAAGTGCAAGGGCAGCGTCAGAGCCAGGTCTGACTGGAACCCACAAGTCCGCTCTTGACGCGGTGATCGTGAAATTCGGATCAACAACGATCAATTTCGCCCCGTTGTCAAGTGCGTCAGCGACGAAGTGCCAGTTCTGGAGATTGCTCTCGGTCAGGTTAGAGCCCCACACTACGATGAGCCTCGCGTTGGCAAGATCCGCGGCCTCATTGCCCTGACCATCGTATGGCCCGCCGAGAACCTGCTGCACTCCAAGTGGCGTGGCAGAATCGAGCGCGCCCTCTCCATAGGTGCCTCCAAAAACGTTAGCGAATCTGATAACGGCACCGTAAGACCCGTTCAGATATCCATAGTATCCGGAAGCAGGCAGGAACGCAACTGCCTTGCTGTCGTATTTGTCTCTGATCTCTGAGAGCTTGGTTGCGATTGTGTTGATCGCTTCGTCCCAAGAGATCCTCTCCCATTTTCCTTCACCTCGCTCGCCCGCCCTCTTCATCGGATACCTGAGGCGATCCGGATGATAGACACGCTCAACATGCGTCAGGCCACGCAGACAGATACGGTCATATCGTGAATCTGGCAGAGGCCCTCTTTGGGTCTTGACGAGCTTTCCGTCGCGAACATGGACGAGAAGCTTGCAGCCACTCCAGTCGTTCGGAGCGCAGACACCGTGAAATATCTGCTCCACAACTTGCGGTGAAGCTGCCTGAGATGTGTCCAGAACTGCAGGAACAAAAGGCGCAGCTTTCGCGCTCTCCAAAACAGACGCCGCTACGCCAACTGCTGTAGCCGCTCCGGCGAGCTCTAGGAAATGTCTTCGTGAGATCTCCATGATGATCTGAGCCCTCTGCTGTCCCATCGAAGGATTTTGGTGATACGCATTTATAGAATGTATAACTCTTTGCGTCGATAGCAGTGCTCGCCGTAATCAGGCGCGTCACCGCAGGTTCCTTACGACGGCGAACCCTGTCACGTACCGACGGATATCCGACAGGCTTCGGATTCCGAGAACTTGACGCAGGACAAAGCCTAGCCGCAGATAGAATTCGCGATACGCCTCAGTCTGATAGCGCTCGATGATCTCGTGCGTCAATCCTTTCGGGACGTACGGGCTGGCTTCGGATGAGAATATCGAATAGTCATCCCAACTGGCTTTCATGTCGAGTTCTCCGCTCTGAAGTACCGTGTTGTAGAGTTCCGTTCCCGGGAAAGGCGTCGTGATATGAAATACGGCGGCCGACAGGTCGAGCTTCTTCGCGAACTCGATGGTCCGCCTCATCGTTTCCCCTGTTTCGCCTGGCAAGCCCAGCATAAAGAAGCCGCGCATCCTGATGCCAGCCTTATGCGTCATCTTCGTTACGGTTCTTGTCATGTCTAGGGTTAGTCCCTTCCTGATTCCATCGAGTAGTTGTTGGCTGCCCGACTCGATTCCATAGTCCACCTGCCAACAGCCAGACTCTGCCATTGCCCGGAGGACATCGGTGTTCATGCGATTGATACGTCCGAGGCAGGTCCACGGCACATCGATTCCGCGCGCTCGGATTTCCTCACAAATCTGGATTACTCTACGCGCGTCGATGTTGAATGTGTCGTCCCAGAAGCGAATCTCCTTGGCCCCATGCTTCTCGATGAGAATCTCCATCTCGTCGACGACGTTTCTCGCACCTCTAGCTCTATACTTACTGCCGAAGACGGAGCGATCGCAGAACGTGCAGTTGTAGGGGCAACCTCTACTCGTGATCATAGTCGCTTGTGGCAAGCATCTGTAAGCCGACGGGGTTGGGCGGTACACGTCAAGCGGCGAAAGCAGATGCCTCGCTGGAAATGGCACAGAATCTAAGTCCTCAATGTATGGGCGTTCCGGATTCCGACGCACCCCGTCCCCCTCCCTGTAGACAATTCCCCTGACATCCTCAAGACCCTCACCGGACTCCAACTTGTCAGCGAGCTCGACCATTGTCATCTCTCCTTCACCAATTACACCGATGTCGAAACAATGGTTCTCCAGTGTCTCCTCTGGAAGGGCTGTGGGGTGCGGACCTCCTGTAATGATTGGCAAGTCAAACTGTGCCTTCAAGTCGTTAGCTATGGCCAAGGCCTTCGTGAAGGAAGCGGTTGTCGTCGAGATTCCAATCAGATCCGGGCTGAACGTTCTGACTTGATTTATGAGATCTTCCTTGTCATAACGCATTGCTGGTGCATCTATCAGTTTGACATCGTGACCCTGCAGCTCCAAGACGGCGGCGAGGTACGCGATTCCGAGCGGCTGCTGGACGCTTCTTGCTTCGTCAAACTTGCCGAAGTACTCTTTGTGCGTCCACTGAGGATTCATGAGGAGAATTCTCATTGCCAGCCAATCACATGCGAACGCTAACCCTGACAATGGAAGCTAAACGTCTTTCCTCAGCGCCTTCAACTATTTGCCTGAACAGAGCGCTCGGAAGACGAATCTATTGCATTTCACAAGCGCGTCCTGACTCATCACACAGACTCCAAATGGGAGAAGTAGGGCAGTCCGAGAATCCTTGAGCCAGATCGGCGTACCGCTTATTAACTTGCCTAGGTCTGCTGAAGACTCCTGTCATGCCGTTGAAACTATCCTTTGATCGAAGACCTCCGACCGCTCTCGGACCCATGAAGCGCGAGGATCGTCAGGTTGAGTCTCTCTACGATCGGCACGCCAAGCACATACATGTATTGTTCGGTGGAGTGACCGAGAATCTGCCGTATCGCAGAAAGGCAATCGCTCGCTTGAACGTTGGCCCGAATTCCTCGGTTCTTGATGTTGCCTGCGGAATAGGCTCCAATTTCAAGATCATCGAGAAGTACTTGCGCAACAGCGGCACTCTTGTTGGAATCGATATTTCCTCAGAATCTTTGAAGATAGCGAAGAAGCTGGTTGCCAAGCACAATTGGACAAACGTACAGCTTGCAAACACCAGCATCACCGAGTACCGGCCGAAAAAGCGATTCGATGCGATACTTTGCACATTTGCCTTGGAGATAATTGCTGATTATGAGGCGGCAATTGATAACATGTTCGAACTGCTGACACCTAACGGCCGCTTTGCAATGCTAGGAATGAAATCGAGTTCTGTAGTGCCATACAAAGGCTTGAATGCCCTTGTCCAGTGGGTTTGGAGAAGGGCCGGTATAGATTCAGACAGAGACTTGGTTCGATACATCGAATCAAGAAGCAAAGTCCACAGTCACGAAGAGTGCTTTCTTGGCTTCTACTATGTTTTGAGCGCGTCGCGGCAGAACAGTCATTCCACCGATCCGCAGGGGTCGTGACTTAAGAGCGCTGATGAGATTCCGCGCCAAGCCATCTCCCCCTTCCGAAGGAAGCTCCCGCATGCAAGCCGAGCCGTATGAAGTCCCCGAAGTCCATCTCACCCATCATGAAATTCCTATATGCGTAATATAGCCTGAAAACTAGATCAAATATCGGGTTCGATGGCAATTTCGTCAAGCACTTAACCACGGGCAAAAGAAAGGGAAAAGTCACGCATATGGAGAAGAATTTTTGCAGGTTTTCGACGGCAGTTTTGTCTTGGATTTCAATGGGAGTGGAAAAGAAATACGAGTGGTCGAGGTCATCAAAGCTGAAATCATGTTTTAGGCATCCGTGCGTGATTGCGTAGTGCGCAAGCTCCGTCCTGGGGTAGGGCTGCATGAGTGCGCACCAAGCAAAGTCCGGACGGATGCTGAGGTTTATGTGAAGTGTTTGGAGGGCGGTATCGAGCGTTTCGCCGGGTATGCCCAAGATGCTGTTTGTAGCTAGCTTTATGGCGTATTTCTTGATCAGGCGAGCTGCGTTCTCTATCTGTTGAGTAGTTATTTCCTTTTGCAGCACTTGGTTCCGGAGCTCCTCATTCCCGCTTTCGATGCCCATTCGTACAAAGAAGCATCCGGCTTGTTTTAGAGCGGCGACCATTTGCTCGTTGATCAGATCCGCTCTGACTAGGCAGCTGAAGGGAAGAGCTACGTCTCGT
>JALHTB010000091.1 GCA_022865625.1 Candidatus Bathyarchaeota archaeon | reverse complement strand
GTCTCCTGGTTGGACATGTACTCTGACCTCAGAACACTTCCCTGGGCTCAAGTGATTGAGCGCTCTCCCGGAGACACTTGGACTTCGTCGGCGACTGGAAGCTATAGGATCTGGCTCTCAGAAGGATCTCACGAGTTTCTCGTGACAACGATTGGAGAAGAACAACTCTGGGAACCTGTGGAATTCCAGATCGTACTTGCCGGCGGCGGGGTCCATGTATTCCGAGACGTGACGCTCACAGTTGCGGGCACAGCTACACCAGAGTTTCCATCCTTAGCATTGGCGATAGTGACCCCATTTGTCGCTTCATTGATTCTCTTCTCGAAACGGCGAAGAAAGACTGCACGGAAGCCGTAGGTCACACAGCCGAGCGTCAATATCTGATCGATTGGCATTTGGCTGGTTTTTCGCTAGCTTGCGGCATTAGTGTCAACCCTAAGCGAGAGGCATTCATCGTAGTGAACGTGTTCGTGCGGCTAATGGCTTTATCAAATCCGCGCCGAGTTGTCGCCAATCGTGCTCACTCTATCACTTGCCGGTTCGTTGGCGCGGAGACTTGAAGCAAATAGGATACGAGGCACTGCTCCTCATCACGATCTTTCTCAATCTTGCTATGCCTGTGGCATCTGGCCTCGTGGCTGGTGTAGCGTCAACGGCCATGCGGGGGCAAGGTTACGATCTTGTGCCCCCACTGACTCAGTTCTCAAGCGAGGCATCCGCGCTCAATTTCACGATATCCTTCCCTGTTCCCAAGCCTGGCCCTGTTGTGGGAGAGATAACCGTACTCGTGATTGCTGTGGAGTTCAAGGATTACAACCACACCTTGTCAATCGAGGAAGTGGCCGATCACACAATCGGCCAACTGAACAAGTACTACAGCACAGTATCGTATGGTGCGGCTTCCATTACTGGCAAGGTTGTCGGTTGGGTGAAGGTACCTCACATGGTGTCCCAGTACGGGTATGATAACGGCCCTTTCATTGACGATCTAGATGGCGACGGATATCCGGACTCGTGGCGCTTGCTAAAGGATGCTATCCCGATTATTGCCCAAGAAGTTGATTTGACGGCGTATCAGCAGATATTCATTCTTCACGCCGGATATGGACAAGAGTCCAGCAGAAACCCGAACGACATTTGGTCGGTGACATACATCCGCTGGACCACGGAGACAAAGTATGGAACATTCGAGAAGTTCGCAGTTGTCCCAGAGATGGAAGATCGAGGACTTGCGACTGTGGGAGTGTACACGCATGAGTTCGGACACTTGTTGGGGTTACCGGACCTCTACAGCAACACGAACGAGCAGGTGGGCCCATGGGATCTCATGGCCAGGGGCGCTTGGAATGGAAAACCTCTGGGCTCAAGCCCGGCAGAGATGATAGCCTGGGACAGAATATTCCTTGGATGGATAACCTGGGACCACATCCTCAACGCCACGAGGCAGACCAAGGTCAACGCAACCATCAATCCGATCGAGTTACCTTCGTCTGGAGTTCAAGCGATCCTAGTTCCGACTCTGGCTAAAGACTTGAAGCATTACTATCTCATTGAGGTTCGACAGAAGATCGGCTATGACGCAGCACTTCCATCAAGCGGCGTCCTGATCTCATATATCGATGAGACCAAGTCAAACCCGGTCAAGATTATCGACGCGGTCCAGACGACTTCGAGCCTAGACGATGCACCGTTCCAGGCTGGGCAGAAGTACTTGGACGCCCAGAACAGCCTCGTGATCTCGGTCGTGAGCACGGACGGTTCATCCTTCTCTGTCGTTGTCGACACATTGGCCCCGACCGTGGACGTCGCGGTGGAGGGTCTCACGCTGGATCCTTCGGCCATTCATCCGAACAATACGGCGACACTGAATGTCGATGTCGCGAACGAGGGGACACTGAAGGCGAAGACCTTCACTGTTGTTGTATACCTGAATGGTACGCTCTTCTCGTCGCGGAAGCTCACCCTTGACCCGGCGGAGTCCGAGCAGTTCCATCTGCTGTGGACGCCCAAGACCGTGGGTACCTACTACTTCGAGGTCGTAATGGATCCTGAGAAAGTTCTCTCTGAGACCAACAGGGAGAACAATGCAAAGATGCTCAGGGTCGTTGTTGGATACACGCTGACGCTTGAGGTAAGGCCTCAAGATGCCGGCGTAGACCTCCAATGGTGGCTCATCGTGAATGGTGTCAATGAGACCTACGTGGGCGTTGGTGAATTCCAGATCGGAGTTCTGCCAGGCTCAAACACTCTGCAAATCCAGCCGACAATCTACATGAACCCAAGCGCTCGCTGCGTCTTTCGACAATGGAGCGACGGAGTCACTGACAACCCTCGAACCATCTCTGTGTCGTCAGACATGTTTCTCTCGGCCAACTTCAATTCGGAGTATCTGCTTTCGCTTGAGCCAAATGGAGGAGCCACGACTCCAAGTGGATGGTACGGTATTGGGACGCCCGTCACGATCACAGCGACTTCACCGACGAGTCTTGTGGAGAATCAGTCGCGATACGTTTTCGTCAACTGGACCGGAGACATAGAATCAGACTCCACGATCGTCACGGTCACAATGGACCGCCCCTACAATGTGGTTGCGAACTGGAAGCCCCAGTACTATCTCCGTGTCGAATCATCGTATGGGGTCCTGGGCGGTGGATGGTACGATGCGAACGCCGAGGCAACTGTTTCGCTCAGTTCTACAGTGCTGACTGACAAAGGAACTAGATACCTGTTCGTGCAATGGTCAGGGGATCTGTCGGGAGTAGACCCGAACCAGAGCATCACTATGTCGGGTCCGAAATTTGTGTCGGCCATGTGGGTCACTCAGTATGAGTTGAGGATAGAGTCCGAGCATGGTCACACTGCCGGGGCTGGTTGGTATGATCCGAACACCCAAGTCACATACCTTGTTGACACCTTGTCAATTGAAAGCGGCAACGGGACACGACGAGTGTTCGTGAATTGGTCCGGGGATGCATCAGGTAGTGCTCAGCAAAGCACGATCGTCATGGATACTCCCAAAGTGATACAGGCAAACTGGAGCACAGAGTACGGGGTTGTCTTTGCAGTGAATGGAGTACGCAACGGAACAACCCTCACCATAGTAGTCGACGGACAGTCTTACCGTGTGAAGACTCCGGAGACTGTGACGCTCTGGTACAATCCTGGCTCATCTGTCTCCTTCTCCGCGAACGCGACTGCCTCAGAGGCCTTCCGCCAATACGTTCTCGCAGATTGGAAGAACAGCACAGGAGGTCCAGTGAAGTCCCCGCAGACGATTCTCGAGCCTGAGACCTACACCGCGTCCTACAGAGAGCTTTCGTTGTTCCCGTGCATAATTGCGACTGTGACGTTCGGTTCGGAGGCGACTCCGGAGGTGCAGTTCCTCCGAGGTTTCAGAGATCACTTAGTGCTCTCGACTCGCGCGGGTTCGGCGTTCATGACTGCCTTCAACATGTGGTACTATTCTTTCAGTCCGCAGGTTGCGAACTTCATCGCGAGCCACGATACGACGAGAACCCCGATGAGAGTGGCACTGTATCCGCTGATCGGAATCCTTGAGCTATCGTCCGTGGCGTACTCAGTGCTCGCGTTTTCTCCGGAGTTCGCAGTCGTCACATCAGGAATAGTCGCGAGCGCATTGATCGGGCTGGTCTATCTGACGCCGATCGCGTTCTTCCTGGTTCGACTCCTCCCGAAGAGGAGGATCCGCGGCATCCATGTGCTGAAAGGCTTGTCGATTTCGTTCCTGGCGACTGTAGCCGCGCTCATGCTTGGCGAGTTGACAGGATCGCTCGGTCTGCTTGTGGTAGGATCATCTGGCGTCATGTTGACTGTTCTGGTTTCGGTGCCGTTGCTGTTCTCGTTTCTGTTGCTCAGAGTCTGGCGTCGCGTTACTCCACAATAGGGCGGGAACTAGGGCCGCTCGGAGTTTACGTGGGTTCTTTCGTTTTCAGTGGTGGGAGAGAGTTCCAGATTCGCTCGTAGAACTGGTCATGTAGCCCGACGAGCAGCTTGTTCGTCGTCCACATGGCGACGTCGAAGCCCCTGTCGGTTCTAAGATCACTCGGCCTACTCTCGATAACTAGGAGCTCGTGAGAGTCGACCGAGATGAAACTTGGCCCGAGGGCTTTGTCAAGCCGTTTCAGGTCGACGATCTCAGAGAACTCCTGTGCCACCGAGGCGTTCTCGGCTGAGACGAGCGCAAGAACTCGAACTACGACTCCGCGCTTCCTAGCTTTCTCGAGAGCATCAGAATGAGCTTTGTATGCTCGAATCAAGCCGCGGACATCTGTGTAGTAGTTGACTGATTTCGCTGCGTCGGGGAGTATCTCACCGATCTTATCGAAGACTTTCTTCCGCCCGTCTATCTGCCAGAATTCAGCCACTTCTCTGGGCGCCTCATACCGTTTAGTATACTGACTCGACTCAAAGAGTACTGTCAGCGATTGGATCATATCTTCGGAGTCCTTCAGTTCGCTGTTGAGCTGGGTCACCAACGGCGCGAGGGTCTCGTTCGGAGACGAAGGCGCATACAGTTCGGGCTTCCCGCCTATGATGCGGAGTAGTCCTTTACGTTCAAGTTCCCTGATCGCCCCGTAGGCCTTCGTCCTTGGAACCTGTGCGAAGAAACTTACCTCGCTCGCCTTCTTTGGTCCCATCTTGATCAACGCAAGATAGATACGCGACTCGTACTCAGTCAGGCCTAGACGTTTGAGCGCTGCGACCTCTCTGTTCTCCACAGCCACGCGAATCACTGTCCCGTTGTGGCGGACATTCTTGTGACCCATGTGCTATATGACCCTGTGATAAACGTTCTAGAAGATCCGATACATGATCTCTGTCGCCCATCTTTGCTGAACACGGTCACACGACGCTTACGCGCAGAGAGGAACAATAAAGACGCGTGAGCTGCGATCTGCAATGACGTTTGACATGGTTGACGTGGTTTGGTCTACGATGGGAAACGACGAGTTCTACAGTCCCAGCGATCTGTCCAACAGCTTGGGACGGCCAACCCACGAGGTTACTCGAGTCTTGGAGTTTCTAACGAAGTATGGGTTTACGGAGCGTGTGACTAGGCGCGAGATGATCTTCAGAAAGATTGCGAACCCCTTCGGCCCTGGCGACGCCTTGAAAGTCCTTCAAGTTCTACAGGGAGACTCGAGCATTGACCATGTAAGGCGAGTCACCAATCTTACGAAGGCGTCTAGACGCTTCGATCAACGATAGCTCCAACAGTCGCGACGCACGATCACGTCCGCAATCCTTGAGCAGGCTGAGTCTTAGGTAGAGAGTCAGCGCCCCCGAGCTCCTGAGGAAACTCAGAGGATGCGTCGAATTCAGGGACAAGAACGAAATGCTTTCAGAAATCCGAACTCACAGGGTCGAGCGCAGACTTCTTTGACAGT
>JALHTB010000090.1 GCA_022865625.1 Candidatus Bathyarchaeota archaeon | reverse complement strand
CCTCAGATCAGACGCCTCATAGCCTATGAGATATACAAACGCAACTGGCAAACCGGCTTGGAACGGGAAACCAGAGAACGCGGCCAGACAACTTGAAGCGTGTTCTCTCCGAAGCAACACATCCAACTGATGAAGCGAATTCCCTTCCTTATGGGTGTCAAGGAACTCCCCCACAGGATTCGCATAGGCAGTCTTCATGAATGCTCTCAACGCACCTGTGGCTGATCCACTGCTCTTGGCTTTGGAGAGTGCATCTCCCAGGCGATAGTTGACAGGCACAGTAGCTTGCTCGACTCCCTCGCTGGGAATTCCAAGGGCTTTTGATCTCGCGACGACAAGCAGATTCGTTGCATCGATGTGTTCACCGATCAGGGACCGTACCGATTGCCTATCGATCCAGTCCAGTGTGTCCGCGGTCTTCCAGATCCGAGCAAGGATGTACTTGTCGATGATAGCCTCGATTAGAGGAAGTGGCTTGTTCTCCCCCAAAGCAGAAGAAATCTCGCTAGAGAGCGCATGTGCCCCGGCAGACTGAACAAGACGTTCCAGATTCCGAGTCTCTACGATTCCGTGCAGAGACTCTTCGCCTTCGGCAGGCAACGTTATTTCTGGAGTTGCTTCTTTTGCTTCCGGAGAAACAATGAGTCTCAACCCTAGCTTCAGAGACTCAAGGCGATACAGGTTCTCAAATTCTGCTAGCAGTTGCGCACAACCATCCGGTGAGAGCCGAGACAGCTTGTGAATCAGATTGATCATTTTGAGATCCCAGAGTCTCTGCCATGAGGCAGGGTCAAGTGCTTCACCGGTTCCCGTTGTTGTTCCGAAGTATTCCTCCTCTCGGAGAATTGACAGGCATTCGGATGCGCTGGAAGATCTTAGCAAGCGGTCGTAGCCATTCTTTCCGAGCATCCTCGACTTCATGGCTCGAACAGATGTAGAGACTTGGGCGTACCTCGCCGCCCGCCTTACCGACAATTCCGCTAATTCAACTCCTCGGCTGTTAAGCCAGACTAAGCGAATAGGGTCTTGGAGATCTCAGCAAGAAGTTGGGGCTGCAACAATCTGAGCTTGGCCTCGAACGTGCAGTCTGTACGTATCTTCCCGTCCTCGGACATCAACATCACACCGCCCGCTGTAGTGATTGGCTGACTGTCGAACCTGAGTTCTTTCTTTATCCGTGCTATGGCAAGTGCGTCTTCAAGCAGTCTTGCCTCTTTGAACCGTTCCATGTCTCTCTTGGAGAGAGCGACTCTGACATTCTCAGACGGGATTCCTTCCAATCCCCGGGCTATCGTTTTCACAAGATACGAGCGGTAGGAAGACTTGTCTTGAGTGAAGTCGCGAAATCGAGCCTTCACGTCATCTAGAATCTCATTCACGATTCTGTTCTTCTCCGCCAAGTATGCAAGACGTGCTCTCTGCTTTTCCCGGCTGACCAGTCTGTTTCTTACTGCCGACGCTTCCGTTCTTGTCCCTCTTGCTATCTGGTCGGCCTCTCGAGTGGCCTCGTCTTTTGCTCGTTGGATGCTCTCCTCAACTCCGGCTAAGCCTTGTTTTCTGACTTCCTGAGCCTTGGCTGTGCTCTCTTTGATGATGTCTTCAATCAGTTTCTCTAGGCCGGAACTCAACAGTCCTTCCTCCAAACACTACGAGAGAATAAGCTGGATGGCTTTCTCAACTGCCTGCTTTCGTCTTGCTTCAGGGGTCTTGGACAAGCCTTCCACTTGCTTCTTTGCCTCCATGGCTATGTGCTCAGCCTCCGCTGCGCCTGCTCTTTCGGCCTCGACAAGCTCGCGTTCTCTTTGACTAGTGGCCTCTTTGAGGATCTTGTCTCTCATTCCGGCGATCCTGTTAGGGAGATCTTTCTTAGTCTGTGCGATCTCTCGTTCCGCTTCCTGCAATGCTCGCTCGCTGCCCTTCTCCGCTTCCACTATTCGTTTCATGATCTCCGGCGAGGCCAACGTCTCTCATCCTTACCTAGCAGACCTGCCGGAACCGTCATGGAGGATCATCAAATAGCTTTTGTTAACCTCGGAGTCTGTTGTCTGGCGGCGGGCGGCCGGACTAGGCTCCTTACGCACTGCAGGTTGAGCAAGAACACTCTTACGAGGAATTCTGGCTGGCATTTGCTGAAGTGCCAAGCAGTGCATTCTAGCTCCCATTCTCTAAGTGGTCCGTAGGACGAACGCATCTGCACGAAGCGCTAGATCCTGCACCGGTGTAGAGGGCGCGCCTATTCGTCGGTGCTCGATGCTGTGCGCCGCTATCATCATCGTAGTGAGTGCGTATCCTTAGGCGTTCCTTTCTTCGACGATGCAGATTGCAGGAGGACTTCAGGCTTTCTCGAGCCTGCAGATCTCGCTCGGCGCCTCCAATGTGCGATTGATGGCTATCTCACCAATGATCTTCGAGTACTTGGCGATCTCTGCGAGGCTCCAGACTATTGTCCTCAGACTCACAGCCAAACTCACTTCTTTCACTGAAGTGAGTATCCTCTCCGTAAGCTTCCGTTGCTCTTTCATTGCGGTTTCGGAGCCTGCAATGGCATCGTTTGCGAGCTTAACGTCCAAGGTAAGCAATGCCTTCATCGTCTTGTCAGAAACTGATTGGACCATCGCACTGAACTTTGAGATGCCGTCGAGTATAGATTCGCTGGCTGCACTCGGATCCTTCACCGCCATGACCTCTTTCGCGATGTTCTCCGCAGAGTCACCCATCTCCTCCAATGTCTTAACCACTATTCTATTGCCTGCAACGTGGGTTGGCGACTCTATTCCGATCTTGGCGCCCACGCTTCTGTCACGGATTGCGAGAAGGAGCTGCCTGACGACCAACCAGTAGATTCTGTCAGCTTCAGATTCCATGTGAGATACTTCATTCGCTAGCTCTGGGCGTCTTTCGACGAGAGCCTTGACCGCTGCTTCCTGCATCGATGAGATCACAATATGGAGCCGGCGAACCAGCCCGTAGACGGGGAACTTGGTGGGATCGACGAAACTCTGCACAGTCACTTGCCTAAGTGTCTGCTCGACGACGCCAAGGCCTGTTAGTCTTTGTGTTGCCCGTCTGGTTTCTTCGAGATGCTCAGGTTTCAATTCCCGCTTGGAGACCACCTGGATCGTATCGTGACCGAGAATGTAGTTGCCAGTGATCAGGCGTGTGAGGAGGTCCGGTCTGTCGCAGAGATCAGCGTCGATTATGCACTTCTTGGCTTCTTCGTGTTTCTGTTCTAAGCCGCTGAAGACTCTCAGAGAGCCGTCGTCTTCTCTCTTGATCGAGACTACATCGCCTTGCTTCAGGTTGACTTCTTGAACCCAGCTTCGTGGAAGGGATACCGTGAGTGTGGAGTATCCTACCCGCTGTACTTTTCTAGCTTCCAAAGGTGTGGCCTCTTTATCGTATTTACTTGGGGGTACTCCCGGTCTGATTTATATACAATGTGCTTTTGAATTGACCAATGCCAATACCAAACAGTGCTTAGACGCCCAACCTCTTATCTGATCGAATCCCACCGTCTGGGCCGCACCAGTCAGGCTCGGCGATGATCTGAGATTGAGCGACACACGACGGGTCGAAGTCATCGTCGCCGGTGCCGGTCCGGCCGGACTGCACGCAGCAATCGCCGCAGCCAAACTCGGGGTGTCCGTTCTTGTATTCGACAAGAAGACTACGATTGGCACGCCCGTGAAATGCGGCGAATTGCTTCCGAGCAAGGAGGAACTACTAGACTTCCTGCCGGGATGCAGGGACTTCGAATACCTGTTTGAGATACCTTCCTACGCGATCAGCAACGAATGTGCCAAGATTAGAATGTATTCGCCGCATGGAAAATGTTGGGAGTTCCCCTTCGGAGCGCACGTCTTGGACCGCGTGCGTTTTGAACAGCTGCTTGCAGAGGAAGCGAAGAGACTTGGTGTCCAATTCAGGCTAGGATGCTCGGTGAGATTCTTCGAGCGTGACGGAAAACTGAAGGTCGGGCCGAGTCAAGTCAACTCTTTGGAAGCTGACGTGTTGATCGCGGCTGACGGCTTTCCTTCTATTGCATTCTCATCAAAAGAACTGTCCGTCGATCAGTATGGCGTTCCGAAGAACATAGCGATCAACTACCAATATCTCATGGACAATCTGTCCATCGATTCTGACGTGACTGAGATGTACATGGGAACGGATCTAGCTCCGGGAGGTTACGCATGGATCATTCCTAAGAATGATGCGACCGCGAATGTCGGGGTAGGGATCCGGACTCCCTTCACAAGGTCCAGGAAGGGGAAGTGCCATCTTGACTACTTCGTCCACGGCTGTCCCCTGACGGCTCACAAGCTGCAGTCTGGTACAGTTCGCACAATGATCACAGACGTCCTTCCAATTGATGGCGCAATATCGAAGACGTACTCGAATAGAGTCCTTTGCGTCGGAGACTCTGCGGGGATGGTAATGCCGACTAATGGAGGAGGCATCCCAACTGCAATTGTGTCGGGACACATTGCGGGCGAGGTTGCAGCCTGCCACGTACAGAAAGGGGCCCGTCTTTCGGAGTACGAGGCGAGGTGGAGGAACGCCTTTGGACGCGAACTTCATGCTTCAAGGCGGATGAGGAGATTCGCCGACGTCTTCATGCCTCACGACACACTCTTCGATTGGGCAATGAGACTTCTCGGCACAGGCGGAATCAAGAGAGTCATCACCTGCAAAATCCCTGGGGGCCTGGATATCCTGATGAGACTATTCGGGTACTAGGAATCGAACCCATGCCTACAGTATGGCTCGGTCTATCACCATACTGAGGAACAATAGAAAGAGATAGGGGCTCGACACCTTGAATGCTCGATATGCGTTCTTGCTGGTTGGGTAGACGAAAAGGTACAGGTTGAGTGCCAGTACCGCAGCTCCAAGTATCAGAGCAGAGGTTGCATAGATCCAGCCAAATCCTCCCTCCCAATAGACTGCTAACGAGAAAGGAATCATTAGGACCACGGTCGCCACGATGCAGCGTAGGGCCGACTTCTCCTTTATCACGACTGGAAGCATCGGCACATCAGCACGTGCATAGTCTTCCTTACTCAATATCGCTAGACTCCAGATGTGACTGGGTATCCAAAGCACGACCAATCCCGCAAGAAGGACCGACAGGAGATTCACCGTTCCAGTGACGGTGCTCCATCCGAACATTGCAGGCAATCCACCGCTGAAACCACCGAGGACTATGTTGAGAGGGCTTCTTCTCTTCAACAATAGGCTGTACACGACTACATTGTCAAGAACGCCAAGAGAGAGAATCACAAATGAAATGATGTTGATCCAAAGACCCAACACGAGGCCCATTGCGATGAGAAGCAGGCCCCAATAGAGTGCTCGCTCTGGGGGGGTGATTCGACCTGTGGGGATGGGCCTGTGACTCGTTCGTTGCATTATCGCATCGATGTCTCTGTCGATGTAACACGTCACGGTATTACATCCAGCCGTCGAGGTTGAAATAGCGACCAATCCAGCCAGCAAAGTGACTGGTGCAATCCAATGTGATGACATAGCCGCTATCGTCATCGCGGCGGCTGATGTGAACACAAGCAGAAGGACAGTCTTCGGTTTGGTCACTTCGACATAATTCCGCAGCTGATGGGTGAACGCCATCATGATCATAGGATCTCTTCGTGTCGGCATCCTAGTCCATACGGAGATTGAGTTGGCAAAGGCGCGTTCGATATGCGGGGACTCCACTTAAGCATTCAGGCTTGTCAGAATCCTGACTCGACGCTTCTTCCATTGGATGTCAGGCTATGTCCGGAATCGTTTGGACCTAGAGGTCAGCTCGCGTCCAAGCTACACTATGCCGTGGAAGAGTCTTTCACACAGCGCAGCAAGCTTAGGACTCAAACGTACAGGTGGCTCAGCGACGATCGTGATATCCTTAAACTCGCTAGGAAGGGTGTCGACTTGCTTTCTCGCGTACTCGCGAGTCTCCACCAAAGATGGAACCTCATGAAGCAGCTGTCCCTTCTCGATCATCTTTGCGAGAAGCTGGTGTGCTCCGGACTCAGGTGGGGGTTCGCTGTCTATTGCAATGACATCCTGTCTGATCAGTCCGGAACTGGAATAGACACGGAATACCTGTTTGAGTTTCGGGATCGTAAGCTTGGACGGGCTGAGCTTGACGCGTGGAATGTTCCTGTGGCCGCGACGGAGTTCAACCAACTTGTAGATCCCCGGCAAGGCGGGGTCCTCTCTTGATGTCGTCAGTTCGGTTCCGACGCCGAAGGCATCAATCGGAGCGCCTTTGGAGATCAGCTCTTGAATCTTGTACTCGTCGAGGTCTCCGCTGACAAAGATTCTAGTGTTCTTGCGACCCTTGTCATCGAGTATGCCCCTGACCTTCACGCTGAGGCCAAGGAGGTCGCCGCTATCGATGCGCACAAGTGCCGGAGAGAGTCCAAGATCCGCAGCTATCTTTGCACCCTCGACCGTGTCGTACGTGTCAATGAGTAGTGCAGTACTTTCCGGGAAGACGTTCTGATAAGCTTGGAATGCCTCTCGTTCAGAATCGAAGGCCATTATGAATGAATGTGCCATCGTACCGTACGTTGGTATTCCGAGTTCGTACCCTGCAAGCAAGTTTGATGTCCCGACGCACCCACCGACATACGAAGCCCTCGCTGCGAGAAGCGCCGCTTGTGGACCATGTGCTCGTCTAGACCCAAACTCTACCACGTCGCGTCCTTTCGCGGTCTGTACAACCCTCGAGGCTTTGCTGGCGATTAGTGTCTGGAAATTGATCATCGTGAGCAGGTATGTTTCCACTATCTGAGCTTCGATCAAGCTCCCTGCAACTTGGACCAGCGGTTCTCCTGGAAAGAGAACTGTGCCTTCCGGGGCTGCCCAGACATCGCCAGAAAACTTGAAATTCAGCAGGTATTCGAAGAACTCCTTGCTCACGTGTCGGAATGAACGGTGGCTCTTCACGAATTGGATCTGTTCTTCGGTAAACCTGAGGTTTAGAATGTAGTGGAGAGCCTGCTCAAGTCCTGCTGTGAGCATGTAGGAGAAATTCTTCGGAAGATGTCTCACGAAGAGTTCGAAAACAGCTTCTCCTGGGACATGATTATCAAAGTATGCAGCGGCCATGGTCAGCTCGTAGAGGTCTGCCAGCATAGACGCGTTTGTCGTCGTAACGAACAGTCCCTTTGGCTTTTTCAAATCCCCCAAATCGCGCACCGCTGACCAGACAGGAATCCTGCAGAAGAAGCTCATAAGGTCACTACATTCTCGAAACCTGAGAAGAAGGCCTTGACTGAAGAGTCAGTTTGAGTCGATTTTGCTGAAGGAACACGGATTGTCGGGCGCACGAGTGGAGCTTGCTCTTCTATTGATCCTTGT
>JALHTB010000089.1 GCA_022865625.1 Candidatus Bathyarchaeota archaeon | reverse complement strand
TTCCCAATGTCCTCAGAGTGGAATCGGATATTCCGATTGTACTTGCTGATCGGTGCAGGGATCGCTCAAAGAGCTGCAACTACTGCATTAAGGCATGCCCTGTAAACGCTGTGTCTGCAGCGACAACAGCGGTTGCGATTAATGACCGAGTTTGCATAGAATGTGGAGCGTGTGCGAGAGACTGCCCCATCGGCGCCCTCCAGAGTGCATCTATCTCAGACGGTCAGATGATTGCGATGCTTGAAGCACTCGCAAGCAAGCGATCTGAAACAAGTAACCGAGCTCTAGTGCTTACCTGCCCAATTGGCTTTGAGAGACTGCTGAATGAAGGTCGCGGTGGAAAGCGTCTGGACGCCGGTATTGTTCCAGTCCAGATCCCGTGCGTCTCTTTCATAGGCAGCGTTCACTACGTGTGGGCTGCTTCGCTCGGCGTCGCACTGGCAACAGTGTGTCCTGACATCTCGTGCAAGAAGGTTGTGGGAATGTTCCCGTTGTATCAGCATGTGTCGTCTTCCAAGCGCCTATTGAGGGGACTACGAGAGCATGCGACTGCTTCGGTGCATCACTTTGGCCTCCATGCGAATGATTCTATAGTCGACATCGTCTCCCAAGCACTCTCGACAACTTCTGCTGTTGGAGTTTCGGCGAAGCTGTCTGGAAGCTATAGGCACGAGCTCATTGTGGACGCCATCAGGGGTCTGCAAATTGGCAGCAGTGGAAACGTTGAGGTATCAGAGGATAGCACGCTGCCATTCTTCGACTTGAGAGTTGACGAAGCACGATGCAGTTTCTGCGAAGCATGCCAACGGGATTGTCCTGATCATGCAATCGAGTTCACAAAGAGCGACGAAGGCTTGACTTTCATGTTCGATCCTAGCCTGTGCGGGGGTTGCACAATCTGCGAGAAAATCTGTCCCGAGAAAGCTATCACGGTCTCAAGGCTCAAGAACTTCTCACCTCTCCTAGAGCGCAAGAAAACGGCCAAAGCTCAGGATGAGAACGCCAAGTGCGAGAACTGCGGCGCCGTCTTGATGTCAAGGCGAAGCCTAACGGCGCTCAAGAAGAAACTCTCGGATCAAGGAGTAACGGAAGCAACGATCAAGGCGCTGGACTTGTGTACTCGATGCAAGCAGAACGCCCTTATTCGACCGCTCGGGCGACACATGCAAATCTAGTCGCAATGCAGGAAAATGTCGAGTGAATTCGAAATCTGATCTAGTATCGAGTTCAAATACCATTAATCTAGACTAACGAGAAAACCTATAAATTCATTTGAGAGAGTCTGGCGGAGATTCGGCGATAGACATGGTGCGGTTGCCAAGACGCAAGAAGAAGCTACCTCCGGAGCCCAAGCCCAAGGTTAGCGAGGTATCTCCACCGTTAGAGGAGCCTGCAAAGAAGTTAGCGATCCGAGGAGAAATCAAGTATCCCTGGGGAGCCGTCGCCCACGCAACCATCACCGTAGGGGGCAAGTCTGCGGAGTCTGATCAGGAAGGCAAGTACGAGATCGTGGATCTAGATCCAGGCGATTACAGCGTCCAAGTGAAGGTACCCTTCCCAGGTTATCAGACAACGCCTCAGAATGTGACTGTCACGGCTGGCGAGACTAAGGTTGTTGACTTCTACTTGGAGTTTGAGAAGACGATCGTCCACGGCTTTGTTTATGGCGCAGAAGGCAAGCCGATCGCAGGCGCTACCCTGTCAGGCGTCATGAGCGGCAAAGATGTGGAAAACACGGTGACTGACGACAAAGGCCACTTCAAATTCGAGAATGCAAGCCCCGGATATCAGTTCATCCGGATCAACGCACCCGGATACATGGGTCAAACACAAGATTTCACTGCAAAGAAGAACGAGGAGACGAAGCTCGAACTTCACTTGACCCCGGGAACGTGCAAGATCTTTGGGACTCTATTGGATGAAGATGATAAGCCGCTGCGTGGTGAGGTTGTTCTATCCTCAGCATCAGGGGCAATATTGCAGAAGACCGAGTCGAATAGCGAAACTGGGCACTACGAGTTATCTGTTCTGTCAGGCACATACAATCTTCTCGCGAAGCGCTCGGGGTATAGATCAGAAGGGTGGCGTGGATCGGTCTCAGCTGACCAGAAACATGACTTCAAGTTGGAGCCGATTATGCCCATTAAGGAATCTCAATCTCCGGGCGCCTCGCCCATGCCAGAAGTGGACTACCGTCGCCCTCGTCAACGCTGGTGACGCAATCCATCGTGGCGTAGCTGCGCAGTTAGAAAAGGCGACCACCTGAAAAGAGTCACGTGAAGATACCCCATAGGATTCGCGACATCTTCGCTCCGAACATGGCGCGGTTACGGGTGTTGCGGAAGCGTTCCCGTAGCGGACGCTTGTCAGACGGCAAGGGGTCCTTGTCGATTAAGGCTCCACAGAAGCCCGCCTGAGATGCAGGGTGCGCGTCAATGTTTGCCCCGCAAGAATACCGCTGAAGTAAATGTCGTAGGAATTCGGTAGAACTGTTTTGCAGCCACAATTTGTCCTGGCGGATCGAGTCTTGGAATGTCGAGATAGAGACGTCGCTTAGGGTCGAGAAGTTATCGTTCAGAGAACTTGCTGAGAAACAGCAGAAAGAAAAAAGGTAGAGGAGAAAGAAGCGAGCGTGTCCCGCTTCTTTCTTCGGTTTAGAGTTGTATGTCTCCGAGGTTCTTGTCCGTATCGAGTGATACGGAAATGGTCTTGGTCTTGCCAGCTGACGAGATGGTGACGTCGTAGTTCTTCTTTGCTTCGAGGCCGTCGAGCCAGAAGTCGCCGAGGAAGTCTGACTTCGCCCTCGCCATGACCACCTTAGATGCTGTGTCCGTCGCTGTGACATCTGCTCCAGCTAAGCACTCACCTTTGCTGTCTACGAGCGCGCCTGCGATGAAGGTCTTTGGCAAGCCGATGAACCAGACCCTTGGCAATGCACCGTACTCAGGATGCAGCGGTGCTCCCTGTTGTCGGAGGTACTCGCCGAGAATACCGACTTCTCCAATATGGATTGCGTCGCCAGTGCAAGCTTGCATGCATCTTGGGTTTTCGCCTTTCTCAAGTCTCTGAACGCACCATGTGCACTTCTGTGGTATGTCCGCGTCTTCGTTGTAGAATATGACGCCGTACGGGCATGAGTTGACGAGCTGTCTTTGGCCTTTGCTCTTGACTGGGTCGATGATGACGATGCCGTCAGGTCGCTTATAGATCGCGCCGCCCGTGGCTGCAGCTATGCAGGGCGCGTTGTCACACATTTGGCAGAAGATGGCCATACTGGAGAACTTCACCTTCGGGAAGGGGCCCCTTTCAATTTCTTCGACGCGTACCCACTTCTGGCCTCTGAAGGGCATTCCTGCCGAGTATGGTGGATAGTCGTTGAGCGCGTACTGGTCCTTGCACGAGACTGTGCATGATCTGCAGTTTACGCATTTCGTGACGTCTATTACTGCTACTATGCCGTTGAGTGCTATACTCATGCTCATAATGATCCGCTCCACTTCTCAACCTGTGCTATGCACTGTACGTCCGTCTGCGTGTCGAATGGCGAGACGAAGCCGCCTCTGCAAAGGTTCTCGATGTTGCCGGACCTGTCCAGCGAACCTGGCACGCCTGGCTCATCGTACTCATTCCAGTATCCGTAGGTAACCCGCCCAGCACCTGGCATCATTTGCTCGCTAGTCCTAGCCCAGCAGAGGATCTGACCTCTCATGTTGAAGACTCTGACAATGTCTCCATACTTGATGCCTCTGTCATCAGCGTCTTTCTTGTTCATCCATATCGGCGCGTACAGGCGGCCATTGACCTCCTTCTTCTCCTCGTCCTCAAGCCAGACGACGTCTTGGTACGTGGTGTGATAGTAGAACTTGGGGTGGCAGCTCTCAATTGCTATCGGGTATGTCTTCATCTTCTCTGCTTCTGGGTTAGGCAGGGCCCTCGGTATGACCGGAGCCAGAGGATCGGGTATTGGATTCTTCGTGTTGTCTTGCTCGTATTTCTGAGTGTCAGGGGTTAGATCTTCGTTCAGGTAGTATCCTGACTGCCCCCAGCTGGCTATCCTGGCTGTCGACGCGGAGTATATCTCGATCAGACCTGATTCCGTGATGAGTCCTGGCCCATCCTCGGGATTCTTCCAAGGATTAACATGTTTCTTCGGGTCTTCCCAGAACTGCTTCCAGTTCCAGTTGTAGGGGGACCAAGGTTTCCAATCTGGCGGCATCGTTGTATTGAAGTCAAAGTATCCTACCTTCTTGAATTCCTCCCACGTCATATGCTTTGGTAGTGTGGTGGTCTTCTCGTAGATCAGTCTAAGCCAATCATCTTCTGTTGGTAGTGGTTTGCCGTCTGGCCCTGCGGCCCATTTATCCCAGACGCCCATTCTCTTGGCGAGCTCTTCCCAGACATCCCTGTCACTCTTTGACTCAAATAAGTTCGGCACGCATTTCTGGGCATAGATGCTCCAGTTCTTGTAGTTGCTAATGTCGTTGCGTTCGAAGTTCGTGACGGTCGGAAGCACAATGTCAGCGAACATGAGATCGGGTTCCCATCTTGGGTCAAGCTGCAATATGAACTCGAACTTTGGACTCAAGAATGCCCTCATGACGCTGTTACAGTTGGCGGTTCTTGCCATAAGGTTTCCTCCAGCGCCGATGTACATGTGAACCTCAGAGTTGCCTTCAAGCGGGTACTTGTAGAGGACTGAGTCCATTCCAATGTTGTAGCGATGGTAGACTGGATGTTCATGGTCAGCCTTCATTGAGGCCTCAAAGAGGACATCGCGTATGTATTGTACTATCGGGTTCTTGAGGCGTGCAATTGCTAGGCCCGGCCACCTGCCTGCGAATGCTAGACCCAGCATAGTCGTCTTCGGGTCAGCTAGCTCGGGTGGGATGACGTGGTAGAACGGGTATACTCCCGGTCCGCCTCCGACTGAAGTGAAGGGTATGGCTGGCGAGTCATGGAAGGTGAATGGTACTTCTCCCCATTCTCTCACGCTCGGGAAGCATCTTATTCCGTCCACGGTCATGCCGTATCCGCCGCCTCCGAGTCCGCCTGCGGTCGCATAGCCACCTACTCCTGGCTTGCCTAAGCCCTGCATAGTTAGGAGAGTATACATGAAGCGAACATAGTTGCCGCCGTCTAGGTTGGCTCCTCTCCAGGACTTGAGTCCCGTTGGTCCGGATGCCCATTCTCTTGCGAGCGCTCTGATGACTCGCGGTTTCACGCCGCAGGTCGGTTCAGCCCATTCAGGTGTCTTCGGTACGCCGTCGCTCGTGCCGAGGATATAGTTCTTGAAGGAGCTTCCAGCCGGAGCACCTTTCGGTAGATGCTGCTCATCGAAGCCTACCGCATGCGTGTCAAGGTACTTCTGATCATACGTACCCTCAGTAATCCACGTATACGCAATAGCCGCAGCTAACGCGGAATCGCCAAAGGGGTGGCATGGTATCCATATGTCAGCGAACTCTCTCCCCGTGTCTTCATAGCCCGCGGTGATCGCGACGATCTTGACGCCTCTTTCCTTCAGGAGCCTCATGTCCTCGGTGGTCTGTTGGAAGTCTGGGTTGTCGATGACGTTGATCAGTGGGTCCACCGCCCAGAGTACCATCATCTTGCTGTATTCTGCGAAGAACGATATCTCCTCCGGTGGGTTTAGCCCTCTGCCTTGGTCTCCGACTATGGCGCAGCCTGAGGATCGTGAAGCTGCCCAGCTGTAGCCGTCGCATCCTAGTGAGGAGTAGCCGCCGAGTAGGGTGAAGAAGTCGTGGACGTACAGGTAGCGGTTGTGATACATCCAGCTGTCGGAGTGCTCTCCTGGCTCGTATAGGAACGCGGACGGGCCGTATGTGTTCAGAGTTCTCTTGATTTCTGAGGTGACCGAGTCGAAAGCCTCATCCCAGCTGATTCTCACAAATTCGCCTTTGCCTCTGTTTGATTGGTCGCTCTTTCCGCCAGGCTCCCAGCCTTTTCTCTTCATCGGATACTGAATCCGATGCGGACTGTAGGTTCGGTAGCGGTCAGTGAGGTGCATGGGGTTTTGCTTTGTACCTGCGAATGGTTCTACTCTCGTGACTCTGCCGTCTTTCACGAATACTCTGAGAGCTCCGTCCTCTTTGTACATGTTGTAGAACATTTGCTCTCCAGCCTGCGGTGCTGTACCAGTTACAGTGACTGTGGTTATGCCTCCGGGTGGTGCTGTTGGACGTAGAAGTTCGTCTGCGCCGTAGCCTAATCCAACGCCTATGGCGCCAGCGACGACTAGTCCTGCAGTGGTTTTGAGCATTGAACGACGAGTAACGTCATTTGTTGTCTTAGTTTTCTTTTCTTCAGACAATTTTACTATTTCTCCATTCTCGATTCTTTCTTGGCTAGACGTGACTCGGAAGAGACTTCCGTTCAGTTCTAGCCCATGCCGTCTAACAGCCGGAGACGAGCATATATGTGGCTCGAACTTACCACTCAGTCATATCGCTTCGTATATAGAGCAAATGACGCTCGACAGTAGTCGCCTTTCGCATGCAAAAGGGAATGAAGCTCCGATCTTCCTGAGCATTGCTTGACTCACCGCCGGTCTACCTTAGGCTTCATTCTTTTCGCCGGCCTACCCTCGCAGAATCTCAAGTGCACATATCAGCTGACGCGACTACTGATCGAGAATGATTCTCTCAAATCCCGAGTAGACATTCATGCTCGATTCCGTGACGAAGCAGCAGAGGGTGACCCCTGTCTTCTCGGCTGCGCGAACTCCGGAATAGGTGGGCCCCCTCACTGAGGCAATCACTGGGATTCCGACCCTCGCGGCCTTTACCACCTCAGAAGCTGATTGTCTTCCCGAGCTCATGAGAACTGCTCGTGAAGAATCTAGTCCAGTCTTGATGACAGCCCCGAGGGTTTTGCTGACCGCGTTGTCGAGTCCCACGTCTTCGAAGAAAGCCTTCATCTCACTCTTGGAGAAGGCTGCTGCGTACTGGAGGCTACCAGTCTTTTTCAGATTGCGCGAGTGTTCATTGAACTTCGTCACGATTCGCGCAAGCTCGTAGGCAGAAAGATGATAATCAGACTGAACGAGCGGTTTGTCGATTCTGTCCAGTAACCGATAGAAGTCCTCGGATGATCCGCACGCTGAGGTTAGGACATTGATCACCTTGGCAGCGTCGATTCTGACATGTGCTCCGGGTTTGGTGCGTACATTCACGCTTGTTGTCTCGCTGCTACAGGAGATGTCTTGTACGTCAGAATACCTTCTCAGTATGCCTTCTCCGATGAGGTATCCAATCGCAAGTTCTACGAGAGCGTTTGGAGTTGCGAAGAGTGTTCCGGCCGGCTCTGTATTGACGTAAAGGGTCACCGGTAGCTCCACGGCGGCCTCTTCTGAGGTGACCTCATCTCTATGAGACTTCAGATCCAACTTTCTTACGCTAACCATTTCAGTAGACTTCAACAGTCACACCCGCTATTGTTGGCGTCGAGAAAGCTCCGAGCGCAAGTCACGTTGCGTTCCTCCAGAAACAGGAACTACCTCCTCATCCTC
>JALHTB010000088.1 GCA_022865625.1 Candidatus Bathyarchaeota archaeon | reverse complement strand
CTGTGTCTTTGAAGGTTATGTGAACGTTGTCGTCGGATCTGGCGCTTGCGATTGTGAGTGTGCCTCCTTTAGGCATGGCGTCAACGGCGTTCAGTGTGAGGTTCAGGAAGATTCGTCTCATCTTCTCCACGTCCAGCTTCATCGGTGGCTGGTTCTTGGTTGAGTTGACCACGCGCACTCTCTTCGGAATCTTAACTTTTGCCAGGGCGTCTTGTGTGATCGATTTCACGTTGGTCTCGGAGAGTTCGAGACGCAACTCCTTCGAGTATTCTAGGAGGTCGTTTATGATCTTGTCAGAACGTCCTATGTCTTCCTGGATTAGCTGGAGCATCTCTTTCCCTTCCTTGCTCAACTTTGAGTCCTCTTTGGTTTTGAGATAGTGTATGGCGCCTGTCATGCCTTGTAGTGGGTTTCGGAGGTCGTGACCCACCATCGCCGCCGTCTCTCCGATTGTGGCAAACCGTTGAGATCTCACAAGCTCCTGCTCCATCAACTTCTGCTGGGTTATGTCGGTCCAGTACCCGATGACCTCCACTGGCTTGCCGGTTGAATCAGGTATTGCTTTCACTTCTTCATGCACCCAACGGTACGTGCCATCCTTGTGCAGGAAGCGGTAATCGTACCCAACATGACCATCCTTGAAGAAGCGTGGCAGACTGGCCAATACGCGGTGCCGGTCTTCTGGATGAACGTGTTTGTCCCAGAACCTTGGATCATCGATGAATTCTTGAGGTTCATAGCCGAGCATTGATGTGAGGTTTCTGCTCAGATAGGTCATGTCGAAATCCGCCAAGTCACTGTGAGGCTTCCCGGAGAAGATGACCGCCGGGTTCGAGGTGATCAAGAAGTCTAGTCGTTCCCTTGAGGTTCGAAGCTGTTCCTCCATGCGTTTCGGGTTTGTGATGTCTACCGCGATTCCTCTCAACCCGACGCCTTTGCCTTCTTGAACGATGGCGCTCGTGTGCACCATGACCGGGAAAGTGCTGCCGTCCTTCCTCAATGCCACATATTCCCTCCCGCCGATTGTCTCGCCGCTTAGGATTCTCTGAATGCCCTTCCTCGCTCTCTCATGATCCTCGACGGCGAACATTTGGAAGACGTTCAAGCCTCCACGCAACTCATCCGGCGTGTGGCCTGTCAATGCGAATCCGACGTGGTTGAGAAAAGTGAGATTGCCCTTCTCATCGATTTCGAATACGATCTGCGGAAGCAGGTCAGCCAGCTCTCTGAATCTCCTCTCGCTCTGTCCTAGTTTTCTCGTCCTCTCAAGAACGAGATGTTCCAAGTTTGTCGAGTAACGTGTAAGCTCCTCGGCATGACGCTTCTCCTGCTCCAGCAACCGCGTGTTCTCGACGGCGATGGCGGCATAGTTGGCGAAGAGCGTCAGCAGCTCCTGATCTGCCCGTGTGAAGCGGCGGGACGCGGTATCGTCGAGGACGTCGATCAGGCCTGTCACCCGGCCCTGCCAGATCATGGGCACCGTGAGTACGGCCGTGAAAGGCCGCTTCTCCTCGAAGACAGTGGCTCGGCCTTGCCAGCTGCGATAGTCATCAACGACGAGTGGTTCTCCGGTCTGGGCTACGATGCCAGCGGCGCCTTCACCGTACTTGAGTACTGTCCCCGTGTAGTCGTGTGGGGTGTTGTAGCTGACCACACAGCGAGCTTCATGCTTCGCTGGATCACATAGGTACATCCCTCCAGCGGGGGCGCCCACTAGTCGTGCCGCCCGTTCGACGATTGTCTGGAGCAGTATGGGCAAATCGTGTGGACCGGTAATGTCGAGGACGGTTGTTTGAAGTGCAGCCAGCTCTTCGGCCTGGCGACGCAACGCCTCCTCCGCTCGCTTCTCCTCACTGATGTCTCGACAGACACCTTCTATTGCGACGATGCGCCCTTTGTCGTCGAATATTCCTTTGTTCGATTGGAGTATCCACCGCTCATTTCCTTTGGGATCGACTATCTTGTATTCGTAAGTCGGAGGCACCTTGCCCTCTAAGAGGTCCGCCCACTTCTCCTCGAAATACTTGGCGAAATCCGGATGCACTATCTTTCCTATCAGGAGCGGGGTTCCAAGAAACTCCTCTGCACTGTATCCAAAAACGGCTTTGGCCTGCGGGCTGAAATATTCATATTTGCCGTCGGGCAAAGACATACGGTATACGGCTTCGCTCAAACCCTCCAAGAGCGTTCGATACTTCTTCTCTCTCTCCCGTATCTCGTCCTCCAATTTCTTGCGTTCCGTGATGTCTCTTCCATAGAGGTTGACGTAACCCGCTTCCGTGATCGGCTTGACAAAGAACGAATAGAACTTGCCATCAGACTCGATGTCAATGTTCTTGCTTAGCCCGGTGGAAAGGGCCTCGGAAGCTAGGTCGCACCAGAACTTTGGAGCAGCTTGCCCAACCTCAGGTTTCCACTCTGCTAGCAGTGTTTTACTCGCTTCATTTGTGGCTAGAACAATTCCATTCTTATCTAGCCGTAGCACGGGGTTCGGGTTTTCAGCCGGAAATCTTGCTAGAGTCCGAGCCTCCTCCTCCATCCGCTTGCGTTCGGTGATATCCTCATGGGTTCCGATCATTCGGAGCGCTCGACCGTTGGCGTCTCGGGCGCTTGCTCTTCCTCGCCCTAGAATCCATTTCCACCCGCCGCTCTTGGTCCTCATCCGGAATTCTATCTTGAAATTCGGGATCCGATTCTCAATGCAGTCTTGGTTGCTTCGCAAAACCCCGTCCCGTTCGTCAGGATGAATGAGATCCATCCAAGATTGTGCAAGACCTGGAAGCTCACCAGGCTCATAACCGAGCATCCGATAGTAGGCTGGACTGTAATAGACCGCACCAGTTTCCACGTTCCAGTCCCACAAACCATCACTGGTTGCCTCCATCGCCTAGCGGAAACGTTCCTCGCTCTCCCTCAACGCCTCCTCCGCTCGCTTGCGTTCGGTGATGTCTGTGCCTGTTCCTAGTATGCAGGGTCTTCCGTCTTCGGGGGAAGGGATGACTGTGCAGCGCCATTCGATTATGCGTTCTTCGCCTGATTTCGTCCGCCACGGGTTCTCGTGGGGTGCACGCACTTCAGGCGCGTATGGGTCAGCGAAGCGTTTCTGAACTATGGGCACCCATTCCGGAGGTAGGAATAATTCAGGGATCGTCTTTCCTAGGACTTCGTCTCGCCGGTAGCCGGTCAGCTCCTCACAGGCGTGGTTGAACAGGATGATTCGCCCGTCCGGGTCGGTTAGAACAATCAGGTTTCCAGCAGTTTCCACAAGTTCTCCTAGAAGCCGTTGGTCTTCTGCATGCGTGTCTTTTCGGGCGGGAGTGCCGCCGGGCTGATTCGAACCCTCACCGTTACTCGTCTGTTCAGTCATTCCCTTAACTCCTCTTGGTGTGGTTCACATAGTCAACTAGTGTCCAGGTCGCGTGCTCTGTAAATTTCAATCCGAGGCTGGTGTAGAGGTTCTTTGCGATGATTTTCTCCATGACCTTGGCGCTGGCGCCCAGTAAGTCTTGAAACGCTTTGTGGAAGGTCTCAAGGTGGTCAGGGATCTCCTCTCGCCTAAGTTGGTAGCTTCGCTCGATACGATCATAGATCGCTGTCCTCACAATCTCCCCAGGCACTGCTAGACCATCGTCAATGGCGTGGAGCAGAGCCTCCTTGAGTCCACTACACTCGGTCATGAGCAACACCGACCCGACCAGGTCAGAATTCCTTGCGACCAGCAGGTCACTCTCAATATTCTCCTGGAGAGCATTAACATTACGTAGACACGCTCGAATCCCCCACTAGATTCCTTCAAACCATAGAGTGCTCCACCAGCGCAATTGACGTCGGTAAATACATCATCATGCATGTGCGTGACGTTCAGAGGAAAACGAGTGACCAATTGCGTTGCCTTCTTTGACAAAGCGGAATATGGAGCGCCGCATTACTACAGGTCGCAAGGGTATGGTCAGTCACTCTCATGTGACGAGAAGAGGTGATTACTCAAGTAACTCGCAGGGATCACCCTAATCTTCGGGAGAAGTTCCACTGGGAGACCCCGAATCAGTCACTCAAGATGTTTCTCGCTGTTCTCTTTGCGAATACGCCATTGAGCTATCTCATAGAGCAAATCTTTCTCTTCCCTCCTCTATTTGTTGGGTACTTCTTGTCATTGCGCCCCTCCTCGGCGCTCCGACAGCGGCTGAAACCAGTGAAATCCGTACAGGCAGGCAAAGAATCAGTGAAGACCAATTCAAAGGTGACGCGCCAGAAATTTGAGTTGCTGTCTTCGGGCTTCAACCACCATTCATGGAATGATCAAAGTCCTCCCGTCCAGCCGTTGCATCGGAGAGACCGCCGAATAGATGACCGGGTTGACTAGACGCCGGGTGGTCGTATTCATGCACGCTTATCAGTAGCTGCTCACAACGCCGCCCGCTGGACCCGTGATGATTACAGACCTATGAGCCTTGATCAGGTCCAGGTAGAGTCCTCCTTTCCCCTCTTTGGCTACGGCTTCTGTATCGTAGGCGCAGATTGCAGTCAGAGGCAGCTCAAGCACTCCATGCAATGCGTTCTCATACTCGAGGAGTTCCTTAACCATCTTCTTCTCGAAGAAGCAAGCCATCTCGCCAGTGACTCTGAAAACTTTGAACCCTTTCGCCGTAACCTCGTCCAAGAATGTTTTCCAGAGTTTCAGGGTCTCTTGTATGCTGAACCTGCCCCCCTTGAAGTAGAAGTCCTTGTAGGAGAGAACACGCAAGGCTCCGGATCTCTCAAACCTGTCCACGTCAACTCCAAACGAGCGCATACTATCCATGATCTCGTCAGGGGATTCCTGTGTGGCAACGTATGCAGCAGCCTCACCATGATCCAACCCAGCCTTCAAGTAAGTGAAGAGCACTTCGCGCTTGTCTTCAGGCTTCTTCGACTAGAACATTATGACATGGTCAGTAGGCTTCAGCTCCTTAACGAAATCGACTATCTCCTGGTTCTTCATCCATCAGCGACCTCAGAAACACCTTTGGAGCTTAGCGTAATG
>JALHTB010000087.1 GCA_022865625.1 Candidatus Bathyarchaeota archaeon | reverse complement strand
TTGTTCGAGACTCTCTCGTACCATGAGAGTCTCCTGTGCATTTCGTCCAAGTCGTGAGGGGTTGGAGATGTGATGCGCAACCATTTGCACGGTATCGCGTTTGATGTGTCAGCGTTATAGGGTTGTCCGAGTCCTGCTGCCGCAATCACGGGTGGCCTCAATTCATATATCTGTCAACGACTTACCGTGATCGGCCAACTGCACCAAGGTCCGGCTAGGTCCTGGATGGGGCTACTTGATATGCCGAAGGATTTCGAGAAAGCTTGGAGAGAACGTTTGGTCAAGGCCAACCTAGACCTGATCATACTCCGTCTGCTCAAGGCCAAACCGCGCTGGGGATATGAGATCAACATGGCCATTCGTGAAAGATTCAAGGTGTACTTGAGTGCAGGAACGTTGTACCCTTTGCTTCACTCGCTTGAAGACGGCGGTCGCATCGAAGGGGTCTGGGAATCCGAGAAGGGCCGAGGTCGTAGAATCTACCGTATCACGCAGAGTGGTCTGGAGTTCGTGTCCGCAGGCGAAAGAATGACAACAGAGCTTGTCAAGCTCATGCAGACCATGCAAGATGAACCGCAGCAGCCGTAGGTTTCAACGCAGCCCCCATTCTTCACAGGCAAAACTGATATCTAATGGGCGCTTCCACAGGGGGCCGAAACATTGCGGGGCCTGAACACTGAGCCATCTGATTGCTGCTGTTCGAAAAAACCCGATCGCGCGTGTTCTCATTCTCGTAGCGATGGTGTTCGTGATAACCTATGGGGGCATGGCAGTTGCTAGTATCGCCATGGGGACTCAGTCACCAATAATGGTCGTTCCGAGCACGAGCATGGTGCCCACGCTTAACGTTGGAGACATAGTGATTGTCAAAGGAGTCGATCCGAAGTCGATCACAGTAGGCACGATTATCATCTTCCGAAGTCCCACCGGTTCAATCGACATCATACATCGTGTTGTTGGAATAGTCCAAGTGGGTGACACATTGTACTTTGTGACGCAGGGAGACAATAGGCTGACAAACCCGTCGCCAGATCCGTATTCGCCAGGCGTACCTGGGAAGAACGTGAAAGGTGTCTTGGTCGGCAAGATCCCATATGTCGGATATGTTACGTTGGCGCTCAACGGCGCACCCGGAATGATTCTCATCGCTTTTCTGATCTTCCTCATGATTGTCTTCGAGTATTACGACTCAAGGAAGAAGGTGAAGCAAGAAACCGCCCAGCCCCGGTAGTTTTGAGCATTGGTCCAATCGGAGCTAGTCAGCCTTGTGAGGCCGTTGGTGCCTCATCAGATCGTATTTATATAGGCTTCATTTATAAACGGGCGCTTAAATACTGCTGAGGTGTGCGCCTCTGTCCAAAGACAAAGCGTTCATCAACATTGAGAATGTTGTCGCGTCTGCCACCCTGAAGCAGAACATAGATCTGAACTCAATCGTGCGGGTCTTCCCTGGTGTTGAGTACAGACCCGAACAGTTCCCCGGGCTCGTATACAGGCTCAAGAAACCAAAGACTGCAACTCTGATCTTCAGTTCTGGGAAGATGGTGTGTACGGGAGCGAAGTCAGAGAGGCTGGCAAGAAAGGCAGTTACGAAAGTTGTGGACGAACTGAAGAGGAACGGCATAGTCATTCTCGGAAAGCCGGAGATTCAAGTTCAAAACATAGTTGCCTCGGCCGGACTGGCAGGCAAGATCGATCTTGAGAAGTCGACATACTCTCTGAAGAGGACGATGTACGAGCCCGAACAGTTCCCAGGCCTCATCTACAGAATGGACGACCCCAAAGTAGTCATACTAATCTTTGCGAGCGGAAAGCTAGTGTGTACAGGCGCCAAGAAAGAGGCGGAAGTACCTAGAGCCGTCGCCAAACTGAAGGAAACACTCGAAGAGAAAGGACTGATAAATTACGCGTAGTTTCCCTCGGCGTCGATTAGAAGCCGCTGTACGGGTGGTACTGCCATAGCTCTGTGGACTGCACGGCGTATCCCTGGCACTGCGATGCCACGGTTCACGAAGACCGTTGGGTGAACGCAATCGATGGAGATCTGTGCAACTTGAGTAGCTCATACTACGAGAGGGCCATGCATCATCCAATCAGCTCCCGCTGGCACAACAATTGCGTTGGGCTCGTGAGGTCACTGATGCCCGGACTTGCTAGCGCAAGACACCTCGATGTTGGGTGTGGTGACGGTGTGAGGATTAGGCTAGCTAAACCCACTGGAGAGATTGTAGGTGTAGATTCGGATGAGATTATGCTCCAGGCGGCCAAAGCGAGAGGAATCACTACTTATCATGAAAGCGTCGAGTCACTGCATTTCAGGGACGAATCGTTTGATCTTGTCACAGCCATAGAGGTATTCGAGCACATTGAGCATCCTGTGCTTGCCTTCGCTGAGATCTACAGAGTTCTGAAGCCACGCGGGTTCTTCATCTGCGTCACGCCCAATGATTCATTCCTTTTCCAGGCCCTCTGGACGCTGTGGACGAATGTCGGGATGGGCAGGTTCTGGAAAAGCAAACATGTCCACGACTACTCACTTTGGGGTCACACGAGAACCGGCCTGAGTCTGGTCGACTACTTGAGAGATGCAGGATTCAGACCAGAGAGAACTGCCTCAACGAATCTCGGCATGATCGTGGGAGTCCGAAGCATCAAGGTGTGAAGGCCCTGACAAAACGCCATTGTTCTAGACTGACCAGGCGCATTAGCTGTCTTTGGAGACTCTGACTGTTGCATCATGAATCGGACCGTTGGTTCTCCATACCGAAAGAACTACAAATGATCCTGATAGCAGCGACAGTGATATTCGCGTTCAACGTCTGGGAGCACTCTCCGATCGTCGTGCCTAATCACTATACCGACATTGTGTCGATCTACTACCGAGAAGGTATCGGAAATGGCACGTTCGGCATTCCATACGTGGATTATGTCTTCGAATACCCCGTACTTGTGGGCGTGGTCGTATTCGTTGCTGCTCTACTTGCGAGATCGTCGACGCCTGACTTCCTCACTAGCATGGTTCGCTACAAGTTGACCGTGGACCTCGTTCTCTATGCCTTCACTCTGATCTTGTTGGTATTCGTCTACAAGCTGGCCACGCGAAACCAGATTGACTCGAAGAGGATCTGGCAGGTATTTCTTGTGATGCCTTCTCTCCTTATGTTTGTGGACTACAATTTCGACATAATCGCTATTGCTTTCATGATACTTGCACTATACCTATTCGTCACAGGCAAGCATTCGATATCAGCGATTTCTCTCGGACTGGGAGTATGCACGAAGCTATACCCTGGCGTCGTGCTTCCTGCGCTTCTTGCCGCTTTGCCTTCGTGGAGATCACGGGGGAGATACTTGGGCATTACAGCCGCCGTGGTTGCAGCAGCCAATCTTCCGTTCATGTTGATGAATCTGCATACGTGGTTTGGGACTTGGGAATTCCTTTCAGGTTGGGGGATTGAGAATTCTTGGTTGATCTTTCTCTTCAACCAAATGGATCCGCTGGCTCACTACGTTGGATTCGCGGTGTTCCTATATCTGGTCTACAAGATCCTGATTGAGACTCGCCATCACGAGATGTCGAGCAATCAGAGACTACTGGTGAGGTCTTTTCTTCTGAGTCTCGCGTGGCTCTTGGGATCATACATCGTGACGCCTCAAATGGCCCTCCTCCTCTTGCCATTCTACGTGTTGATACCTGCAGTTCCACTCTTGGGCGCGTACGCGTCAGACACTCTGAATGCGTTGATCATGGTGT
>JALHTB010000086.1 GCA_022865625.1 Candidatus Bathyarchaeota archaeon | reverse complement strand
CGACCTCATGATAGAAGAAACAGAAAGCAAGATCATGCCAGAGACATTCAGACACAGATTGAGGAGATTCTCGAGACTGTTGACGGGCGAAAAGAAGTACTTCTGCCTGAACGACGTGATCGAACTGGCAGTCAGATACAAGCGCGCTGAAATGTATCTGAGTGCTGATGGACGCGAAGGCGAAATATTGGAAGAGATCTTACCCGGTAACTGGAAGACACAGCGAGCATTCGACGTAGCGGATCTGAATGTCGACGGAGCTACAGCAAAGGTCGCTGTGTCAAAAGAGAACAAGGAAAGCGTCATGCGGAGATTCCGAGAGAAAGTCGTGAAGATGCCTGAAGCATCCAGACAAGTGCTCAGCAATGCGTTCCAAGTTGACGAACTTGCACAATACTACGTCCCTTATGTCGACTTTCCAGTCATGCGTGGAGAAACAGTGCATCATGTAATCATGAACGCCGCATCGGGTGCAATTGCTGACGAGAAGGACGCCAACTTCGTGCTTCGCCAGCTCAGTTCTTGATACTCGATGATCTGCGAGTATCGTGTTAGAACCTCGGAACAGCTAAAACACTCCATCTGTGTCTTCTGAGACAGCGGTGAAGCGAAGCCTGAGCATCGAGATCAGAGTGGCGAAAACATTATCGAACGTCCTCACTCCGTTCGGCGTTGCAGCAATCATGTCGATTGTTCTCTCTTGGTTCTCGCCGATAGGAATTGGACCGACAATGAGCCCGCCATCCTCAGCCTCGATTGGTATCCTCACGTTGTGTATCTTTCCATTCTTGCCAGTCATCTACAGCGCAAAGCGCGGCAAGACTGACCTGGATGTTTCGGAGGTTGAGAAGCGAGTTCCACTCTATGGACTAGGGGTTCTCGGCTATGCTTTAGGAGCAATGGTCTTCCTAGTGCTCGGCAACTGGCTCATGTCTGTAATGGCCTTGGCGTATCTCTGTGTTGGCATGAACATGCTCCTCATCACGCTTGCCTGGAAGATAAGTGCCCACACTGCCGGAGTTGCGGGTCCTACTACGGCGCTCGTCTTCGTGTTTGGAATGTGGGTTGTGCCTCTCTATTTGCTATCTTTGTTGATGATCTGGGCGAGAGTTAGACTGCGTGCGCATACGTTGAGTCAGGCTGTGGCGGGAATGCTCGTCGCGATACTCGTGACGAGTCTAGTCTTCATGGCATTCTATCTTCGATGACCGCACTTCTGACAACCCGTAGACCTGTTGGGCAGAATTTCCCCTGTCAAGTGAATTCGACAGGCTCCATCTGCCAGTAGGTTAGGCGATCTGGACATGGTCGATTTGGAAGTATCTCTTAGCCAGCATGCGGGTTTTGTCGATTGTCCTGCCGTTCTTGCCGATTGCAAGTGCCTTGTCTTTTGGGTCGACTTCTACCACAACGATTTTCCTGTCGGGACGCTCTGTGACGCGTATCTCCTTGATCTTTGCGGGTGCGAGTGAGTTCTTGATCAAGCCTTCCACGTTCTCTGATCCCTCGACGACCTCAACCGGTTTGCCGGTCATGCGCCGGAGCGCGTTG
>JALHTB010000085.1 GCA_022865625.1 Candidatus Bathyarchaeota archaeon | reverse complement strand
GCATCCACATATCTCCCCAGGAAGAGTCGGCCGTCCTCTGTGAGGCTCGCTCCGCCTTTGGTTCTTCCGCCTCTGTACCTATCGACCAACTTCTCTCCCGATCTCTCTTCTGCGATCACGATCCTGTGGAGGGCATATCTGTATGACATCCCGATCTCCTTGCACGCGAGAGAGATTGACTTGCACTTTTCAATCGCCGTCAATAGTCGTGCTGTGCCCTCCCCAAAGAAGGCCCTCCCTCTTGGATCCTCGAACCAAAACTTGACCCTAATCCTAGGTGCGGCCTGACGGGAGCTCATACGAGCACACCCACAATGAGTACTGGTGGGTTCTTCTCAGCCTTTTGTGCTTCTTATCTCTGCCGCGTCGTTGAACTAGCTCGCGCGCCACAGCACAAGTCTGCATCGGTTCGCGGGATCGAACACCGAGGCGAAACGTACTTCAGTCACTCCAATCACCGGGCGTGAACTATTCGCTCTCTGAGCAAGATTGAGCGTGTCTGCTCTTGAAAACCCCAAGAATTGTGACAGTCATTGGATCGAAGAGTTCAGGCAAGACCACGACAGTTGAATGCATAGTCTCAGGCTTGACGCAGAAGGGTTTTCGCGTGGGCTCAATCAAGCATATTCATCATGATTTCACGATAGACAGAGAGGGAACTGACACATTCAGACACGCTCGTGCAGGATCGAAGATTGTGGCCGGCGTTTCGAAGACCGAGACTGCAGTCATCATAAAAGATGATCCTGAGCAGACGCTGTCATCCATCTTGGACTTCATGGCGAAAAGAGAAGTGGACATCGTGATCACCGAGGGACTGCATGCCTCCATTGGCCAGCGGTCTGACGTATTCAAGATAGTTGTCGCTCGCGACATCGAAGATTTACGCGAGAGGATGCGCGGCACGACTGGCCCAATCCTTGCAATCTCCGGATTGGTTGCTGAAGGCAACCCGTGCCTTACACAAGTCGACATACCAGTAATCGACACGAAGACTGACTGTCCGAAGCTCATTGAGCTAGTGGAGAAGAAAGTGCTCCATAACTAGGTCGAGCAGTACTCACATACTGTCGTATCTTCGGACAGACACTCTGGGCCTCGTCGCGATCAAGATTCGATCTCGATTCGCTGGAACTCGGACGGTGCAAATAGCTTGGCGTTGGCGATGTCACCCTCGGACAGGAGACGATTCTTGGGGATGATTGTGTAGCCATTGGCCTTGCTGAGATCTGTCATCCCGCCTAGGCGCACATCAATCGGCGTCGCGAGATAGGAGTTGCCGCGCCTCGAAAGCTGTAGGAGTTGGAAATGTTCCAAACCATGTTTCGATTTCGCTTCCTTCTTCATTCTGGCTTCGATGACGGGAAGTCCGTGATCTGGTGAGTGACCAGCCAGAAGGTTGAGTAACGGAACAGCAAATACGTGGAACCCTGCTAGGGCAGACATGAGGAAGCCAGGAAGCATGACGATGGGTTTCCCATCGGCTACTCCGATTCCTGTCACCTTGCCAGGGGTCATGGCAACTCCGTGAAAGACAACCTTTCCGAGCGATTCGACCACATCTGGCACGAAATCCTTTGTTCCCACTGAGGACCCAGCTATCGTAATGATGATGTCTGCGTCCCGGAGCGCGTCGCTGATCTTTGTCCGGATGCGCTCGGGATCATCTGGAACTATTCCGAGGATCTTGGGCTCTGCTCCTAGCTGGCGCAGGAGTTCGGAGATTATGTATGCGTGATCGTTGGGGGTTCTGTTCATTGGCTCTTGGTACGCCTCAACGAGTTCGTCTCCAACCGAAATCACACCCACACGGGGTTTCTTCACGACTCTTATGGTCTGTATGCGTAGCGCGATCAGAATGCCGACAGATTGAGCGTTCACAATATGCTCCCGCCTGAGCAGCGTCTCTCCGGTTTTTGCTTCTTCGCCTTTGATGGAGACATTCTCGTTCTTGCGCAGTGGCTGGATGATTTCAATCGTTCCTTCTCCGAGTCTTGTCCTCTCAACCTGAACAACGGCATCTGAGCCCTCGGGCAGGGGCGCACCTGTCGAGGTGTACACGCACTGTCCTTCCGCAATCTTCCCTGCGGAGGGATGGTCTGGTGGAAAGAGCCTGCCGCCGACTATCAGTCTGATGGGGTTCGAGGAGGAAGCGTGCTTGGTCTCTTGTGAACGGACTGCGTATCCATCCATGGCTGCCTTGTTGTATGGTGGAACGTCATGTGGTGCTTTGATATCCTCTGCCAATATCCGTCCGCAGGATTCCGTGACCGCAACATGTTCGTGCTCCAACGCTCCAGCATTTACTGATGTGAGAATCCTCTTGAGCGCTTCAGTTCTTGAGATGAGTTTGAAGATTCTCTTCTGGTCCTGCCTCAACTCTGGATCGCACTCATTTGCAGAACAGCGGAATGTTGTACCGACTATTAATTCGATATTGGACAGGCTGAGAGAGCCTGCTCAGGCAGTAGATGTGCCAAAATGAGACGTTCTCGAGGGTGGCGGCCACCCCAGTTTCGAGCTGAGCATGAAGAGAGATACTCGTGGGGCGTACTTGGTGGGACCGGTGGGATCTAGACCTGATTGGGTTCAAATCCACCGCCGAGACCATCTTGTTTCAAGCCTTCTTCGGTTCTGCTGATTCTCCCGTCCCTCGGGTCAGCCTGATGTGTAATGCAGCTCAGGATAACGTCAGGCACCCTACTGCTTTGTGATGTCACGAGCCCTGATGATGACTACCTGTGACGATCAGCGTTATCTATAACGTCTGTGCTCGACTCGGGCACGAAAGAGTATTTGGAGGCAACGACTTAGAATTGGATGTATGGGAAGCGATTCAGGGCCGTCGGAGCATACGATCTTTCAAGTCAGATCCTATTCCGGAACATCTGATCAGAAAGCTGATATTGGAAGCGGGGATCTGGGCGCCGACCGGCGGTAACGCGCAGACTTGGCGCTTTGTGGTGGTCACAGATCCTAGCGTGATTCACAGAATCAAAATGGTGGCCCCGGGAATTCTGGGAAACCCGCCAGTAGTAATAGCGATTTGCCAAGATCTAGACGAGGCCGAAAGAAAGGGGAGCAAACTCGGACGAGAAGTCATAACTCTTATGGACACGGCCCTAGCTGCCCAGAACATTATGCTAGCTGCCCATGACCAGGGCCTTGGCACATGCGTCATCGCATCTTTTCATGCTGGCGCTGTCCAGCAGATCTTGCACCTGCCGCCACCGATCGTCCCTCAACTGCTGATGTCTCTTGGCTATCCGCAGCTCAAACCCCAAGCTCCGAAAAGGAACAGCAAGGTTGTGTGGTTCAATGAGTACCCACAATAGGGATGAGCTTGAGCAAGAATTCTTCGAGCTGACCTGTTACATGGTCACGAGCGCCCGAAACCTGATTCCAGAGAACAAGCTCTATGGTCCTTT